>JBPCQM010000283.1:0-6616 GCA_050998115.1 Pseudolabrys sp.
GGGCGCCGGGCTCAGGGCATGAGCCGCAGGGCGGGGATCATCTAACCAAGTATTCGACGTTCCGCTCATGGCTCCGGCCGAATTACGGGTAATGAATTATTAATACGGCTGCGCCGAGAGAGCGTCCACGGCATAGCAGGCCATTTGAACCGCCATGAGGTGATAGCGTTAACGCAGGTGCGGTCGCCCGGCCGCCGACCATAGTTAACCGCCGAGCAGGAGGATCAGATGGACAAGAGCAATCCGAACTTCGAAGTTTCGCCGGAAATGCGGGATTTTGCCGAGAAGAGCGTGGAGCAGGCCAAAAAGGCGATAGACGGATTTATTGCCGCCGCGCGCCATGCCGCTGTAACGGTGGAGAGCCAGGGCAAGGACGCCACTGGAAAAGCCAAGGAAGCTGGCGATCTCGCGATGCGCTACGCCGAGCGGAATATCGACAGTTCGTTCGAATTTGCCCAAAGCCTGGTGCGAGCCAAGGACGTCCAGGAGGTCATGAAGCTGCAATCCGACTACATGACAAAGCAAATGACGGTTTTGCAGGAACAGGCAAAAGATCTCAGGCAGAAAGCCGCCAAAACGACGCCCTAACAATTGATTTCTGGTCGCAACCACGGGAACTGTGGTTTTTGTGCGTCGCAATATTTATGTTGCAATGCGGCATAAGCGATGGTATATTGGCTTTATCGTCCTCCCGGTGACCAGAACGGCATACGGGATCCAGGAAACCGCCAGCTCAAGGAAAACCCAGTCATGGCCCAGAACAATCCCAATCAGAATCAAAATCAAAATCAGAACAAGCCGAAGCCCACTCCGGCTCTCGATGCCCCGAAATTCGGTACGCCGAAATTTGACGTTCCCAATCTCGAAGTTCCCGCCGCGTTCCGCGAAATCGCCGAGAAGGGCATTTCGCAGGCCAAGGACAACTACGAGAAGATGAAGTCGGCTGCCGAACAGGCCACCGATGTTCTGGAAAACACCTATGCGACCGCAAGCAAGGGCGCCAGCGATTATGGCACCAAGGTGATCGAGAACGCCCGCGCCAATACCAACGCCGCATTTGACCTGTTCGGCCGGCTGCTCGCCGCGAAGTCCTACTCGGAAGTCGTCGAGCTCTCGACCGGCTACCTGCGCTCGCAATTCGAGACCGTGACCGCGCAGACCAAGGATCTCGCCGCGCATGCCCAGAAAGTGGCGACCGAGACCGCTGAGCCGATCAAGGAAGGCTTCAATAGCGCGGTACGCAAAGCCGCGTAATTTGGCGCCCTAACCCAAATCGTTACGCCGCGCTCGTGCGGCAGGCGACAAGCCCGGGCTTCTTCGCCCGGGCTTTTTGCTGCCTCTATCGCCGCTTGCCAAAGGGCGGGGTGGCACCTAGTTTCCGGCCCGCCGCGCGGGGTTTCTGACTTGCCGCGGCAGATGTGCAGGCGTAGCTCAGTTGGTTAGAGCGCTGGTCTGTGGAACCAGAGGTCGGTGGTTCAAGTCCACCCGCCTGTACCATTTCGCTTTAGCCCTTCGCGATGATCTTGAGCCGCATCGGCTTGAGCACCACGAGCGCCATGACCGCGGCGATGACGTTGAGCACCGCCGCCACCACAAACACGGCGTGCCAGTTGCCGGTCATTTGCGTCAGGACGTTGGCCAAAGGCACCAGCAAGGCGGCCGTGCCTTTGGCGGTGTAGAGCAGGCCATAATTGGTGGTGGCGAATTTTCGCCCGTAGATGTCGGTGCATGTCGCCGGGAACAACGAATAGATCTCGCCCCAGGCGAAAAACACCAGACCCGACAAGATGACAAAATAAACCGGGTCGGTCGCCAGATAAAACAACGCGTAGATGCCGATGCCTTCGAGCAGGAAGGCAATGAACATGGTATTCTCGCGGCCGATATTATCCGATACCCAGCCGAAGAACGGCCGGCAGATGCCGTTGAGCACGCGATCGATCGACAGCGCGAAGGTGAGCGCGGGCAAAGTCAGCCCGAGAATCGATACCGCGACGCCGTCGACCTTGAAGTCCTTGGCGATCGGCGCGAGTTGCGCGGTAGCCATCAGGCCGCCGGCGCCGACCATCACAAACATCAGATACATCACCCAGAACACCGGCGTGGAGATCACTTCTTTCGGACCGTAGTCGCGGCGGGTTTGCTGCACGGCCGGCGCGACCGGCGCCTGCACCTCGCCGGCTTCCGGCGCGCGCAACAGCAACGCGACGAAACAGACGACGATGCCTTGCCCAAGCCCGAACCAGAGGAACGCGGACTGATAACCGCTCGATTGGATCATGGTCGCGATCGGGATGACGGTCAGCGCCGATCCCGCGCCGAAGCCGGCGGCGGTCAAACCCGCCGCCAAGCCACGACGATCCGGAAACCATTTGAGCGCATTGCCGACCGATGCGCCGTAGATCACTCCGGCGCCGATGCCGCCGATCGCCGCCCCGACGTAAAGCAGGAACAGCGAGTCCGCCATCGAGTTGATCACCCAGGCGACCGCCACCAGCACGCCCGAACCGCACACCATAATTTTGGGGCCGTATTTGTCGATCAGGTAGCCTTCGAACGGGACCAGCCAGGTTTCGGTAAGCACGAAGATCGTAAAGGCGACCTGGATTGCGGCTCTGCCCCAATGATATTTCTGATCGATCGGATTGACGAATAGC
Organism: Pseudolabrys sp.; assembly: GCA_050998115.1. Taxonomy (GTDB): domain Bacteria; phylum Pseudomonadota; class Alphaproteobacteria; order Rhizobiales; family Xanthobacteraceae; genus Pseudolabrys. The sequence continues at coordinate 2,658 of JBPCQM010000283.1, forward strand.
GTCCAGCCGTATTGCAGGTTGGCGATCATCACCATGCAGACGATGCCGAACAGCAATTGCCCCCAACGCGTCGATTCTGACGCCCGCGCGCCCGCGGCCGGTCCCGCTGCCACTACCATTTTAATTCCCCCCGCTCGTTGTTTTTAGAGACTACAGCGCGGCCGTCCGATCACAGGCCAGCCGGTTATGAAATTTTTACGGCAAACAACATCGTTCCGCGCATAGTTTTTATGTAAAGATTTCTGAATGGAGAGCCAAAATGTGCGGTTCTGGCGTATGATTGGCGTTTGGGTGTGTCTGCGCTATTAGGCCGTGCGCCGCTGCACGCTGGCCGGGTCAGTCAGGGCGTCTCTGCGGAAACCGGCTATGCTCGTCGCAAGCCAGTCGGGGAGAAATTCATGAAAAGAGCGATCTTGTTGATTGCCGTCGCGACGCTAGCCGTGGGCATCAATGCCCGGCCGTCCGAGGCGGCGGCGGCCTGGAAATGCGGCAAGAAGCGTTGCTTCTGGGTGGCAGATTACAGCGGCCCGGTGCCTGATTTCGCGGCGAACTGGGGGCCGCCCGAACATTCGGCGTGCTATTACGTTTTTCGCAGGCTCGCCAAACGCTGGGCGCAGGTTTGTCCATCTCTCAAGCCGCTGCAGTAATTTTCCTGGTGCGCGTTTATAGGCTCTTTTTATCCAGCATTTGTCCAATCGCAGCGCACAAAAGATCGGGCCGGCCGAACTATTGTTCGGACCGGCCCGTTGCATCAGCAAGCGTGCGGTTCAACGGAAGGAGGCGCGTCCGCCGCGTTGCGTGCGCCGCTGCACCGGTTGCGGCGGCAGGTTGCGCGGCCCGCCGAAAATCCACTCGAAGAAATTGCCGCCGTCATTAGAGCCGTAACCGTAACTGTAACCGTGCGATCCGCCATACATGCCGGGCGCCACGCGGACTGGTTTGCCCGAAGTATTAGCCGGCCGTTCGATCGCGATGTCGGCCACCTTGCGCTCGCTGCCCCTGAGCTGGGCAAACATCTGGGCGTCGCGGCCATAGACGTCCTGGCGAAGCTGCAGCTTGCCGTCGCTGTCGACGAATGCAGTCTGGTAGGTGAGATGGACCGGGATGCGTTTCGATTCCGGGAAGTTGATGTTGATCTCATTGCTGCCGAACATTTTTTCCAGCCGTGCCTGGGTGTAGTGCTCGTCGGGCAGCACCAGCGACAATAGTTTCTCGCCGTACATCAGCGGATTTTCCACCCGCATGCAGCCGTGGCTGAAGGCGCGCTTGTCCTTGGCGAACAGGTGTTTGTCCGGGGTGTCGTGCTGGTAAACCAGAAACTTATTCGGGAAGTTGAAGCGGATGCGGCCGAGTGCGTTGCCGGCGCCGGGCGGCTGTGAAATGTGCACCGTGCCGTCGGCATCCTGCGTCACTTTCAGCCCGATGCGGTCGAGCGCGCCCGGATCTTCCTGCAAAGCCGGCAGATACTCGTTCTCGATGATCGAAGGCGGCACGTTCCAGGTCGGATTGACGGTGATGAACTTCATCTCGGCGCTGATCAGCGGCGTCGGCTTGCCGGCCTGGCCGACCACGATCTTGGTGGTCCAGTAAACCTGGTCGTCCTTGTAGAGCGTCAGCCGATAGTCCGGGATGTTGACGACGACATAAGGGTTGCCGAGCTTGCGCGGCATCCAGCGCCAGCGGTCGAGGTTGACGATGATGGTGTCGACGGGATTGCCAATCTTCGCCGCCGCGGCCGGCTTTTCGCCGTTCATCGCGCGCACGGTGTTGGCGCCAAGATTGCCGTCGGCGCCGAGATCGTTTTCCTTCTGGAATTGCTTCACGGCTTTGGCGACGGCTGCGTCGTAGACGTTGCTGTCCTTGTCGCCAAGGTCGAGCCGCTTGCGCAAAGCCAGCACGCGTTCATCTTTCATGCCGGGGCGCAGGATCTTGCCTTCCGGCACGTGGGTCTTTGGCTCCGCGACCTTGTCCGGCTCTTTCGTTATCGTTCCGCTGCGCACGTCGGCCAAAGCCTTTTTCAACGCTTTGTACTGCACCTGTTGCGGTTCAAAACTGTCGAGCGTTGCGGCGACGTCGGCCGCGCCGGCGAGTTTGGCCAGCACTTCCTGCGGTTCCGTCACCGGATGGTTGTAGTAGATGTCGGCGGAGACGCGGCTATAGGCGACGCGGCCATTGAGCGCGTGACGCGCATAAGTCAGGACGGCGGCGGTGAGCTTGATTTCAACATCCGCCAGCGCGTCGGCGTCGGCCGCGGCCTTGAGATCGGGCGTCGGGTATTCCGATGGATCGAGGCCGTCGCGGTCGACGGTGGCGAGATAGCCGGCCGCCGCCTTGGCGCGGTCGTTGGCAACGCCATTGCTGATCCACAGCGGCGCGTAGCTGCGCTCCTTGTAGAACGCTTCGACCGCGGTGCGCTCATTTTTGCGGCCGAATGTGCGTTCGATCTTGCCGGTGACGATGTCGCGCAACCGGTCGGAAATTGCACTGTCGAGCGGCGCGGCGGTTGTCGTAATGCCCGGCGCGGCGGTAACCGGCGCCGGCGCAACGACCGCGGCGGGCGCAACGGGCGCAACGGGCGCTTGAGGCGCCTGATCGCCAAAACTGAAATCGCCGTCGGTGATCGGCGGCACGTCGGGCACGTCGGCCTGTACTCCGAACACGGTCGGCGCGGAGCTTTGCGCGTTCGCCGGGGCGGTAGCGAGGGCAAGAGTGAGGCCAAGGACGGCGCTGAGCGCGGTGCCGGCGAGCAGGTGGTCGAAACGGACGGTTCGCACTTCGATATCTCCAAAAAATACGAAAAGGGCGAGGGGGCGGAGGCCCCCATTTTCATGACACAGTTTAGCCAATAGATCGTTGCCGGGGCTTATATACACACCGCCGAATTGCGGAAGTGACTTACCTGTTGCCGAATTGCACCCGTAGCTGGCGCGGTTCCACAATCAGGCGGCCTGCGCCTTGGCCTGTCTTTGCAACACAAAATCGTAGTGCACGACGTAAAACGGCCCATCGACCGTCTCGCCGTTGGGGGCCTTGCCGCCTGACTTTTTCGTGAATTCGACGATCAGCGGTTCCTTCACGCCATAGACCACGTCGGTCTGGATGTACTGGTCGCCCTTCTGGAACAGGTGGGTGGTGACCTTGTGATAGCCCGGCGCGGAAACCGCAAAATGGATGTGCGCCGGCCGCATGTGGCTGATCCTGGTCTGGTTCATCAGTTCGCCGACGGTGCCGTCCATCGGGATGGTGTAGGCGATCGGCGCCACGGTGCGCAGCACGTAGGAACCGTCGCCCTGCGAGCGGAACATGCCGCGCATCCACGGCTCTTTGGTGCCTTTTTGCGATTCGTAGAGTCCCTCGCCGTCGGTCTGCCACAGATCGAGCAGCGCATTGGCGACCGGCTTGCCGTCGAGCGCGCGCACCGTGCCGGTGACGAAAGTTGGAATGCCAGGCGCGCCCTTGGCCATGTCGGCGCCGTTCGCCATTTCCGGCGCGTCAGCGATGTGGAACGGACCCTCGACCGTGGTCGGCGTCGCGCCGGTGTCGAGGCGATTGTTGATCGCGTCGACCAGCATGCTGACGCCCATCACGTCGGAGAACAAGATGACTTCCTGGCGTTTGCTGTCCGACATCTTGCCGGTGCGCGTGATCCAATCGATCGCCTTGAACCATTCCTCGCCGGTCGGCTCGATGTCGCGAACGAAGGCGTGCAGGTGCTTGATCAGCGATTGCATGATCTCTTTCAGCCGCGGATCGGGAATGTCCTGCCAGCGCTTGAGCACGATGTCGGTCAGGGTTTTTTCGGTGACATAGGTCATAAGTTTTCTCCCGATGCCGCGCGGCGGGCAAGCCGCGACGCCGGCCGCGAAATAAGTTGCGTGGCCGAATGTATCCGCGCCACCCCACCGGGTTCCATGGGCTTCAATAGACTTGGCGCGGGCACTGCCGCGGAGCGTCCCCCA
>JBPCQM010000022.1:0-29530 GCA_050998115.1 Pseudolabrys sp.
GTGATCTCCTCGCCGGCGCTCAATGTGACGCCGAACGACCGCATCGCGGTCGACGGCGCGCCATTGCGGGCGCGCGAGCGCACGCGACTGTTCCGCTATCACAAGATGCGCGGCCTGATGACGACGCATTCCGATCCGGAAGGCCGGCCCACCATCTTCGCCGCGTTGCCGAAGAAGCTGCCGCGGCTGATCAGCGTCGGACGGCTCGACTACAACACCGAGGGCCTGCTGCTGCTCACCAACGATGGCGCGCTGGCGCGCGTACTGGAGCTGCCGCAGACCGCCTGGATCCGGCGCTATCGCGTGCGCGCGCTCGGCCGCATCACGCAGGACAAGCTCGACAGCCTCAAGGGCGGCGTCACCATCGAGGGCACGCGCTACGGCGCGATCGAGGCGACGCTCGACCGCGAACAGGGCGCCAATGTCTGGCTCTCCTTCGCGATCAAGGAGGGCAAGAACCGCGAGGTGCGCAATGTGCTGCTGCACCTCGGCTTGCAGGTGAACCGCCTCATTCGCGTCGGCTTCGGACCTTTCGAACTCAGCAAACTTGACGACGGCGAGGTTGAGGAAGTGCCGACCGACAAATTGCGCGCCACGCTCGGCGAGGCGTTGGTGAATGAATCCGGCGCCGATTTTGACGGGCCAGTGTTGGCACACGATCTTCGGCCCCGTCACCCTGAGGTGCGAGACGCGGAACGCCGAGCCTCGAAGGGAGACGGCCCGACATCTTTCGAGAGCCGCCTGCGGCGGCCACCTCAGGATGACGGCAAGAAAGGTGGCAAACGCAAATTCCTGCGCCGCGACCGCTCCTCCGGTCCGCGTCCGTCGCGGCCCAAGCTATCGACAAAGCCATCATCGAAGCCACGGTCCGATCCGAAGGACGAGCGCTGATGCGCGTGGTCGGCGGCAGGCTCGGCTCGCGCCCGCTCAAAGGCCCGAAATCGCAGGCCATCCGCCCCACCTCGGACCGCCTGCGCGAGGCGCTGTTCAACGTTCTCACGCATTCCTACGGCGACCCGATCAGCGGCGCCCGCGTGCTCGATCTGTTTGCCGGCACCGGCGCGCTCGGCATCGAGGCGATCTCGCGCGGCGCCGCCTACGCGCTGTTCGTCGATGACGGCGTCGAGGCGCGCGCGCTGCTGCGCGGCAATGTCGAGACGCTCGGGCTTGCCGGCGTCACCCGCATCTTCCGTCGCGACGCCACCAAACTCGGCCCGGTCTATCCGGTCGAGCCATTCAACCTGGCGTTTCTCGATCCACCTTACGGCAAAGGCTTTGCGGAAAAGGCGCTGACATCGGCGCGCGGCGGCGGCTGGCTGTCGCCTCAGTCCATTGTTGTCGTCGAAGAAGCTGCGGACGTGGGATTTACGGCGCCCGCGGGTTACGGCGAACTTGAACGGCGCGCCTACGACGATACGCAGCTTGTGTTCTTGCGCAGCCACGCATGAGGGTGTCATCCTCCGCCAACGGGTCCGGCCGAAGGCCGGCCGATGACGGCTTGGCGGATGATCGGCAGACGCAAATCGCCCGCGAACAAACTCGCACCTACCAGCGCAGAACGGCCGCACATATACCGCCTCTTCCGCTCTTTGCTTAATGCCGATTTAACCATCGCCTATAACACTGCAATGCGGGGAACGGGATTCTGCAGATGAGCGTGCCGGCCGAGAAACGGAGCAACCCGCTCGACACTGCACGCCTGGCGGAAGCCAACATCAATCCGGCGACCGGACTGGCGACCGATTACCTCAACCATTTCAATGAAGCGATCATGCTGCTCGAATTGCTGTCGGGTTGCCCCGACTGCATCGAGGACTTTCTGGCGTGGAAGCCGATGAGCTATCGCGAACATTTCGCCGCGTCGAATTTCAAGGACCGCGCGCTGGCGATCGCCGCCTATCAAAGCGCCGACCCGGCGGTGCGGCATTGTCTTGAGACGCTGGCCGACACCATGACCGCGGTGCTCGAAACCACGCGCGCGGCGATGCGCGCCGACCTTCCGGCCGAGGCCGCCACCAAGCTCGCAGAACATTCGGCGGCCGCGCTCAAGCCGCTGGTGGCGCGGGCCGGCGCCGTCATCAATGGTGAGACCACGGCGGACGACGCGGCCGCGCCGCAGACGGCCGTCGACCTCCTGATGAAACGCTGATCCGGTGAGCGAATCGCGTGCCTATCCCGACCGGCCGTTTCTCGCGGTCAGCGCCGCTATCCTGCGTGACGGAAAAATTCTACTGGTACGCCGCGCGCGCCAGCCGGCGCTCGGTTTGTTTACCTTGCCAGGCGGCGCAGTCGAAACCGGCGAAACTCTCATCGAGGCCGTCAAGCGCGAGGTGCGCGAGGAAACCGCGATCGAGATCGAACCGGTGGTGTTGGCCGGCCACCGCGAGGCGATCTTGCGCGACAAGGACGGCCGCGCCGAGCGCCACTTCGTGATTTTATGCTTCGCGGCGCGCTGGATCAGCGGCGAGCCCTCGCCTAACGAGGAGCTTTCGGAGGCACGCTGGGTCGATCCCGCCGAGGTCGCGGCGTTTCGCACCACCGAAGGCTTGGCCGAAATCGCTGCCGCCGCGCTCGCCCGCATCAACGAAACAACGCCGTGAGCAAGATGGCCACAAATTGGCCCGGCTTGCCGGGACTATCGCGCGGGCGCATATCTCGCCCGTCGCCCACCGCATCGCATCCTTCATGAGACGCCTGTTTGCCGCCTTGGCCGTGCTGTTGCTGCTCGCCGCTCCAGCGCGCGCGGTCGAGGGCGGCCCGGCGCCGTTCGATGGCGACCTGCAACGGCTCTCCGAAATTCTCGGCGCGCTGCATTATCTGAGGGCGATTTGCGGCGCCAACGAAGGTGCGAAATGGCGAAATGAAATGCAGGCGCTGATTGAAGCCGAGGCGCCGAGCGGCGAGCGGCGGCAAAAAATCGTGGCGAGTTTTAATCGTGGTTACCGCGGGTTCCAGCAAACTTACCGAAGCTGCACGCCCGCCGCCGACATCGCGATCCGCCGCTATCTCGACGAGGGCGCGCGAATTGCCCGCGACATCACCGCCCGCTACGCCAATTAATCCCCAGAGTTAACCTTTAAACGACTTGCGGGTAGTTGCCGGCGGGTCGCATGCTAGCTTCCACATCGTAGGGCGGCGTCCGTTGCGGCGCCAAATTATTTGGGTACGGGGATGACAACGGTAGGGCGCTCTTTTTTTTCACGCGAGCCGACGCCGGATCACGAACAGAAGCGCGCCGCGCTCGGCTACCTGAACGAGGCGTGGACCGAAGCCCGGCTCGACGGCATTGACGGCGATTGCCTGGCGCAAGCCTGCCTGTTCACCGCGCTGGCCGAGTTGATCACCACCTATGGCGAAGAAGCCGCGGCGACTTATACCGACGGGTTGAGCACGCGAATCCGCAACGGTGAATTTTCGATCGAGCGACCGCGCCAGTAATTTCCGGCATTACTTCAGGCCGAAATGGCGATCCAGCACCGCGTCGATGTCGGCCGGATAAAACGGCTTCTTCAAAAACGCGATTGCGCCGGACGCTCGCGCTCGCTTGGCCAGCGTCTCGTCGAGGGTTGAGGTCATCATTACCACTGCGACTCGCGGTACCACCCGCTTGATTTCCGATAATGTCTCAAACCCGTTAAAGCCCGGCATGTTGTAGTCAAGCATGACGATGTCGGCCTTTGCCGGCCGAAAGCAGATTGAGCGCGGCGATGCTTCCGCCGCCTCGGACACGTCCAGCGTATAGCGGCACGCCGACAGGATTTTGCACGATACTCCGCATCGTTGTGGAATCGTCCACCACCAGTACCCGGATTGGCAGCCGTGCGCGCACGCAACGCTCGGCCCAGGCGCGCGCCTCCTCAACACCCCCGGTTTGTCGAGCATCGCATCGACGCCATCGAGGCTGCTCGGACTCATCGCCAGATATTGCGATGAGGGGCGCCGACTTGAGGCGCGCGCGCTTGATAGCGCCATTGCGATCCGGTTCGGCCAGCGCGGCGTCGAGCATCACAATGTCGATGCCGCCTTTGGCAAGATGGGCGGCCGCTTGCGCCGGTTCGGCTTCCAGGAATTCGATCGGCACCGATGCCAGCGCGGCGCCCTGCCGCCAAATCTCGCGGGCCAGCCGAAACGCCGAAATCACCAGCATGCGGAGCGATATGAGATCGCCGCTCATGTCCCCACACCGGCGTTGCCATTAAACGGGACGCCCGGCACTCCCAAGTCTTATCGCTGATAATTACCGGAAATTCGGATTTTTCAATTCTACAAAGGTAAGAGCCGCCAAAAAGCCCTGGGGGAAACTCCAAAGGTGGAAACGAAATGGCCTAACTTGCGAGGGTTTCCAGAAAATGGACGCGCTCGCCTTGGGCGGGCGTCACCAGAGTTCCTTCCCACATCACTTTTTGGCCGCGAATCAAAGTTCCAACCGGCCAGCCGGTGACAGTGACGCCGTCATATGGCGTCCAGCCGGCGCGCGAAGCGACCCAGCGGTCGGTGATTGTTTCGCGCCGCTTGAGATCAACCACGGTGATATCACCGTCGTATCCGACTGCGACGCGGCCTTTGCTCGCGATGCCGAACAGCCGGGCCGGACCAGCACTGCTGAGATCGACGAAGCGCGCCAGCGAGAGACGGCCGGCATTGACGTGGTCGAGCATGATTGGCACCAGAGTCTGAACCCCCGTCATGCCCGACGGACTCGACGGATAGGGTTTGGTTTTTTCCTCGCGAGTGTGCGGTGCGTGGTCGGAGCCGAGCACGTCCACCACGCCCTGCTCGACACCGCGCCAGATTCCCGCTCTGTGTACGGAGTCCCGAACCGGCGGGTTCATCTGCGCGCGGGTGCCGAGCCGCTCGTAACATTCCGGCGCTTCAAGCGTGAGATGATGCGGCGTCACCTCGACCGAGGCGACGTCTTTATGGCCGGCGAGAAATTCCATCTCCTGCGCCGTCGAAATGTGCAGCACATGGACGCGCGCGCCGGTCTCATGCGCGATCTTCACCAGCCGCCGTGTCGCCTTCAGCGCGGCCTCGGCGTCGCGCCAGACCGGGTGCGAGCGCGGGTCGCCTTCGATGCGCAGGCTTTTTCGCTCGTTGAGCCGCGGCTCGTCTTCGGCGTGAAACGAGGCGCGGCGGCCGATGTTCTTCAGCACCGCGCGCAGACCATCATCGTCCACAATCAATAGCGAGCCGGTCGAGGAGCCCATGAATACCTTGATGCCGGCGCAGCCGGGCAGCCGTTCCAGTTCCGCTACGTCTTTGGCATTGTCGCGGGTGCCGCCCATAAAAAACGCGAAATCACAATGCATGCGGTGATGGCCGCGCCGGACCTTATCGGCTAATGTCTCGGCACCGATCGTAAGCGGGTCGGTGTTCGGCATTTCGAATACCGCGGTGACGCCGCCCATTACCGCACTCAAAGAGCCGGATTCAAGGTCTTCTTTGTGCGGCGCGCCGGGCTCGCGGAAATGCACCTGGGTGTCGATCACGCCCGGCAGCAAATGCAATCCGCGGCAATCGACCGTCTCGCCCGCCGAGGCGCGGGCCAGGTCGCCGATCGCGGCAATGCGGCTACCGCGCAGGCCGAGGTCACGTACACCCTCGCCGTCGTGGTTGACCAGCGTGCCGCCCTTGAGAATGAGATCGTAGGTTTCGGCCATCTCGCGCGTTTGTAAGCTACTTGGAGACAAGCTCCGCAGCGCTTACGTTTCGCCGTGAGTTCTGGCAAGAGACTTGAGGCGACTTCAAGTAAGATTTCCCAAGAGACTCAATATGCAAGCAGCGCTGCTCCCCGACCGCGGGGTGGTCAAAGTCGCCGGCGACGACAGCCGGGGCTTCCTCAACGGCTTGATCACCGGCGACATGAATAAGGTGACGCCCGGCCAAGCACGCTTTGCCGCGTTGCTGACCCCGCAGGGCAAGATTGTCGCCGATTTCATCGTCGCCGAAGTCGATCCCGCCGACGGCAGCGGCTTTTTCCTCGACTGCCCGCGCGCGCTCGCCCCGGCGCTGGTGGAAAAGTTCAACTTCTACAAATTGCGCGCCAAGGTCGTCGCTGAGGACCTGTCGCATAGTTTGGGGGTGATGGCGTTCTGGGACGATCGCGGCCTGAGCGAATACGGGCTCGCCTATGCCGATCCGCGTCTTCCCGCGCTAGGCACGCGGGTGATGCTGCCACCGCATCTCGCGGCCGAAGCCGCCGCCGACCTCGGCGCCACCCTTGTCGACGCCGAGAAATATGATGCGCACCGCATCGCGCTCGGCATTCCGCGCGGCGGCCTCGATTTTAGTTACGGCGGCACTTTTCCGCACGAGGCCGACATGGATCAGCTCGCCGGCGTTGATTTCGACAAAGGCTGCTACGTTGGCCAGGAAGTCGTTTCGCGGGTCGAGCACCGAGCCTCGGCGCGCAAGCGGGTCGTTCCGATCTCTTATGCGGAATTTGCGCCGATCTCGGGGCTTCAGATTCTCGCCGGTGAAAAAGAAGTGGGGTCACTGCATTCGACGGCAAATCGGCGCGGGCTGGCGATGGTGCGGCTCGACCGCGCCGCCGACGCCATAGCCGCCGGCACCCCGCTGACGTCGGGCGGCATCGAGATCAAGCTGGTAAAGCCGTCGTGGGCGCAGTTCGAATTTCCCGGCGATCCGACGCCGCCGCCATGAGGGAGCGCGTTTTCACGCCCGTCAAGCATGAGGACGGACATCACCGCTGCCCGTGGCCCGGCCACGATCCACTTTACGTCGCATATCACGATGAAGAATGGGGCGTGCCGGAATTCGACGACCGCGCGCTTTACGAGAAGCTCATGCTTGACGGCTTCCAGGCTGGGTTGTCGTGGATCACGATCTTGCGCAAGCGTGAAAATTTCCGAGAGGCTTTTGACGGCTTTCACCCTGAAAAAATCGCGCGTTATACGCCGAAAAAGACCGCAGCGTTGATGCAAGACGCCGGCATCGTGCGCAACCGCGCCAAGATCGAAGGCGCGGTCGGCTCGGCGCGCGCCTGGCTCAAGATCATGGAGAGCGGACCGGGATTTTCCGCCTTGCTTTGGCATTATCTCGACGGCGCGCCGAAACAGAATCGCTTTCGCACCACCAAGGATGTTCCGGCCGAAACCGAAATGTCGAAGGCGATCTCCAAGGACCTCGCAGGCCGCGGCTTCAAATTCGTCGGTCCAACCATTGTTTATGCCTTCATGCAGGCGGTCGGCATGGTCAACGACCATCTGGTCAAATGCCACCGCCGCGAGGAATGCGTCAAACTGGCAAAGCGGCGCCGCCGATGAAGAGGCGCAAGTCGCAAGCTCGCGCCTGGCAGCGCATGTTGTCCGGCCGCCGGCTCGACCTGCTCGATCCCTCCCCGCTCGACGTCGAGATCGAGGACATCGCGCACGGACTTGCCCGCGTCGCGCGCTGGAACGGCCAGACCGAAGGCGCACATATTTATTCGGTGGCGCAGCATGCGCTGCTGGTCGAGGTGATCGCGCGTCACAAGACGCCGCGGCTGGACCCCGCCTCGCGCTGCGCCGTGCTGCTGCATGACGCGCCGGAGTACGTGATCGGCGACATGATTTCGCCGTTCAAAGCGGTGATCGGCGACAACTACAAGGCGGTCGAGGCGCGGCTGCTCGCCACCATTCACCTGCGGTTCGGCTTACCGGTGGCACTGCCGGGTACCTTAAAAATCTTGATCAAGGCCGCCGACCGCAACGCCGCGTTTTTCGAAGCGACCAAACTCGCCGGTTTCGAAATCGCAGAGGCGCGACGCTTTTTCGGCCAGCCGGCGACGCTGCCTCCGGCGCTGACGCGGGATTACCTGACCCCCTGGCCGGCGGAAATCGCGGAAAAACGCTTCCGCGAATGCTTCACCGCGCTGATGAAGCGCGATCTTTTCACGCGGACCCCGCCGTCATAGAAATGACGCCCTGCCATGCTGATTCCCACCGCATGATCCACGTTTGCTCCCTGGCCCGCTTGCACGACACCGTCGGCGATACCGGCGCGCGTCATGTCGTCACCCTGATGCGGGATATCGCTCAGGTGGTGCGGCCGCAGACAGTGACCACGGAAAATCACCTCTTGCTCAGCATGGATGACATCGTTGCGCCGATGGAAGGCTACGAAGCGCCGGCCGAGCAGCACGTCGCGCGGCTGATCGAGTTCGTTAAAGGCTGGGACCGCGGCGCGCCGATGGTAGTGCACTGCTATGCCGGCATCAGCCGCTCGACCGCCGGCGCCTTTGTCGCCGCCTGCGCCCTCAACCCAAAGCGCGACGAAACGCAGATCGCCTGGGAGATGCGACGCGCCTCGCGCACCGCCACCCCGAATGCGCGGATCATCTCGATCGCCGACCAGTTGCTCAGGCGCGACGGCCGCATGACGCGCGCCATCGGCGCCATCGGCGGCGGCGACATGGTCTATCAAGCCGATCCGTTCCGGCTCGATCTCGAATAAAAACTTGCGCTAGAGTGGCGGCCGAAAAAGCAGGGGCTTGCAGTGGCGCAAAAAACTTACGGCGTGGTGACGCCGGACGATTTGATGTCGCAAGACGGCCTCGAATTTCTCCGGTCGATCATCGCCGGCAAAAATCCCAACCCGCCGATCAGCGAGGTTTTGAACTTTCATCTGGCGGAGGTTGAAAAAGGCCGCGCCGTTTTCGAAGGCACTCCCGACGCGCGCCTTTACAATCCGATTGGCACCGTGCATGGCGGCTACACCGCGACGCTGCTCGACAGCGCGCTGGGCTGCGCCATCTTCAGCACCCTCGCCAAGGGTGAAGCCTGGACGACGCTGGAACTCAAGGTGAATTTCGTTCGCCCGATCAACAAGGATACCGGGCCGCTACGGGCCGAAGGCCGCCTCATTCACCGCGGCCGCACCATCGCGACCTCAGAAGGCGATTTGAAGGACCGCGGCGGCAAGCTTTACGCCCATGCCACTACGACCGCGATGATCTTTGCGGCCAGTAGCTGATCTCAGTTGGATTTGTCGGCGGTGAGCGTCGGCCGCAACGGCAGCGGGAGCGGCTTGCTGCGCAACGGCGCTTTTTCCGCGAAGGTCACCCGGCCGCGATGCCGCGTGAAATCGCAATAGGCAAAACCAAGCCCGGACAGCGCGCCCCGGAACGTATTGGCGGCGCGGCGATCGAGGTTGAAGCAAGGCTCGAATGGCATGCCCCGCACGGAGGCGCAGACCCGCTCCTCCCTGACCCGGATGGTGCCGGCCGGAAGCCAGGCATTGCGCACCGGTCCGTCGCCGCGGATCTGGATGGTGCCGATCACCGAGCCGTCGGACAGCACGCGGCCGGCGCCGCGGGTGCCTTCAAAGCAGCTATAGGAAAACATCTTGCCGAGGACGAAGTGACGGGCTTCTTGGGCACCCATTTCGCCGGCGATGGCTGGCACCAGGCCCGCCAACAGACCAACAGCTGCAATCACGCCTCGCAACATGAAACACCCCGATACGCTACCAACCCTACGAACTTAGCGGATTATGCCCCAGACTTCGTCGCCAAATCCTGAAGATGTTTACCCGATCTTGACCACGATTCGGCCCCTGACCTGACCCGCGAGGATACGTTTGGCAGCTTCCGGGACCCCGGAAAGCGGAATTTCGCTGGTGATCGCGGCGAGTTTTTGACGATCCAGGTCGATTTCCAGCCGTTTCCACGCTTCCCGACGCCGCTCGACCGGACACATCACCGAATCGATGCCGTAAAGGCACACCCCGCGTAAAATGAAGGGGGCGACCGAAGTTGGCAGATCCATGCCGCCGGCAAGCCCACAGGCCGCCACCGCGCCGCCATAGCGGGTCATCGAGAGCAGATTGGCGAGCGTGGTCGAGCCGACCGAATCCACGGCGCCAGCCCAGCGTTCCTTGGCCAGCGGCTTGCCGGGCTCGGCCAGTTCCTTGCGCTCGACGATCTCGGCGGCGCCCAGGCCCTTGAGGTAGTCAGCCTCCTGCGGCCGTCCGGTGGCCGCATGCACAATGAAGCCAAGTTTGGCGAGGATCGCTATCGCGACTGAACCGACGCCGCCGGCGGCGCCCGTCACGACAATCGGCCCGCTTGCCGGGTTAAGCCCGTGACGCTCCAGCGCCATCACCGCCAGCATGGCGGTATAGCCCGCGGTGCCGATCGCCATCGCCTCGCGCGCGCTCATGCCGGCCGGCAGCTGCACCAGCCAGTCGCCTTTGACGCGGGACTTCTCGGCATAAGCTCCGAGATGCGTCTCGCCAGTGCCCCAGCCGTTGAGGATGACCTTGTCGCCGGGCTTCCAGTCCGGATGCGACGAGGATTCGACCGTGCCCGCGAAATCGATGCCAGCGATCATCGGGAACCGGCGCACCACCGGCGCCTGGCCGGTGACGGCAAGGCCGTCCTTGTAGTTCACGGTGGAGTATTCGACGCGGACGGTAACATCGCCGTCCATCAGGTTGGCTTCCTCGAAATCGGCGAGCGCGGCATTGGTGCCACCCTCGGCCTTCTCGATCCCGATCGCTTTGAAAGTCGCCACGCGCGTTCCCTCGCCTTTGCGGCCGACACCACGCGGCCTTCACTCGGCAAGGTTAGAGGATTGCGCGGGCTCTGTCAGGCTGCCGCGGCAGCCAGCCGCGGAACCGGTTTCTCAACGATCGGCAGATTGATCAGCGCCGACAAGACACCGAACCCAATCGACAGCCACCACACCAGGTCGTACGAGCCGGTGCGCTCGAACATCAGGCCGCCGAGCCAGGCGCCGAGGAAGCCGCCGACCTGATGGGCCAGAAACACGAAACCGAACAGGGTCGACATCCAGCGCGTGCCAAACATCAGCGCCACCAGCCCCGAGGTCGGCGGCACGGTCGACAGCCACAATATGCCCATCGTCCCGCCGAAAATCATCGCCGACAGCGACGTGATCGGCAGCAGAATGAAGGCCGCAATCGCCGCCGAGCGCAGCAAATAGATGATCGCGAGCAAATAGCGTTTCGGCATGCGCGCGCCGAGCCAGCCAGAGGCGAATGAACCGAAAATATTGAACAGGCCGATGAAACCGATGGTCCAGGCGCCGTCCACGATCGTCAGCCCGCGATCGACCAGAAATGACGGCAAATGGATGGTGATGAAGAACAACTGGAATCCGCAGGTAAAGAAACCGAGCGCCAGCAGCACATAAGAGCGATGTCCGAATGCTTCCCCCAGGGCATGTCTGAGATCTTGTTCGCGCGGCACGTCGGGACCGGCACTCGAAACATTCTGCTTCGTGCGCACCGCCAGCGAAAGCGGAGCGATGATCAGCGTCGTCGACGCAATGATGATCAATGCGTGTTGCCAATCAACATAGCGCATGAGCGCGACGGCGAGCGGCGAAAACAGGAATTGTCCGAACGAGCTGGCCGCCGTCCCGGCGCCGAATGCCTGCATGCGCCACGTCGGCGGCAACAGCTTGCCGAACGCGGCGATCACCAGGTTGAACGAGGTCCCCGCGATCCCAAAGCCGGCGATGACGCCAGCCGTGAGATCAAGCACGCCCGGCGTGCTGGCATATGTCATCAGCACCAGCCCGGCGAAATACAGCAGCGAGCCGCCGAACAGCACGCGCAGCGAGCCGAACCGGTCGGCCAACATGCCGGCGATCGGTTGCCCGATGCCCCAGACGATGGCCTGAATCGCCAATGCGAGGCTGAACACATTGCGCGACCAGCCCAATGTTTCCGACATCGGTGTCAGGAACAGGCCGAGCGAGGCGCGCGGGCCGAAGCTCAAGGCGCCGATGATGCAGCCGCAGGTCATGATCACGAGCGGAGTGCGCCAGCCGATGCTGCTCGGGGTCGCCGCGTGCGTCGCCATTGCCCTGCTCCGGTGAGATCGAGTCGCCCGTCGCGCGGGCGGGAGCGGGACCTTATAGGCTCCGCCAAGCTCGAAAAAACGAATATTCGTGATACCCCGCATTTGCGCGGCGCATGGCTCGGGAGCCGGCCCAAGAACGACTCAGGGAACTACAGTGCCGCAGCGGTCTTAGCGGTTGTTTTTGGGTCGCCCCATTTCGGCTCTTCGGCACCATCGCCCCAGTTGCGGGGGCGGTAGAAAATGAGGCCGCCGAGCTTGTCCAGCTTTCGCATTTCCCGAACCCAATTCGGATGCGCCCAATCGTCATGGTAATGGGTCGATTTGGCGACGGCCGGCATCCAGAGCTTGCCGTCGAGAATTTCCGAGGCAATCCGCTTGGCGCGAAGCCAGGCGTCGGGTTCGGTCACGGCGTTTCGCTTGCCGTCGCAGGCGAAGGTGAACTGGCACGCCAGGTGGCGGTGCGCGTTCTGGTAGACGACGCCGCACACGTCGTTTGGATAATA
This sequence comes from Pseudolabrys sp., assembly GCA_050998115.1. Classification (GTDB taxonomy): domain Bacteria; phylum Pseudomonadota; class Alphaproteobacteria; order Rhizobiales; family Xanthobacteraceae; genus Pseudolabrys. Next base: position 12,334 of record JBPCQM010000022.1, read on the forward strand.
GGGTGAGAACACGCGGTTGAGCACAACCTGCGCGACCGCGATCTGCGCACGAACGGGTTCGTCGCGCGCCTCGAAATAGACCGCGTTGGTCAGACACTTTTCCGCTTTGGCCCGCGCCACGCTTGTGAGCTTAAGCCGTTCGGCCGGCGACATCGGCCGCTGGCTTTCGCCGGTGACCTCGCCTTTGGGCGCGATGCTCTCGCCGTGCGATTGATCGATGTCGGGAAGCGGCATTGCCGGAGTCGTAAGAGCCGCGAGCTTGGTTTCGGGATCGACCGGCGCACGGGCGGCGCCGCGCGGTGGCATAACAACGGGCGCTTCGCCCGCTCTCCAAGGCGCCAGCGTTTGCCGCAACGGGCTAATCGGATGAGCGCCGAAGTAAAGCAAGGCCTCGCTACTGTCCTCGCCCTTCGCCGCCAGTAAAGCCGGGTGACCATTCGGTGGCAGGCCGGCGTTGGACATCTCGGCGTCGGCAGGCCGGGCCGCGGCCGCCTTGTCGTGGTGCGTCACACTGGCTTGCGGCGTTGGGGCACGTTCAACTACCGGGTCCGTCCTGGGTTCCGAGGGCTGCTCAACTTTGGCCGGCAACGCAGCGAGCGGCGGTAGCGGTGTGCGCGGACGCTGCACCAGCGCATCGCCTTTTGTCTTGCGGTTGACCGAAGGGAATTGGATTGGCGCGTTGGGATCGAAGGAATTGCCAAGCGTCTGCCGGCCGAGCGCGCCGGTGATCTCGTTCGGATCGACGCTGGCGAGCGCATAAAGCGGCGGCGCGGGGATGCTGGTGCCGATGGGCCGCGGCAGGCTGAACATGGCGGCGTGAATGGTGCCGAACGGCGAAGCGATGATGTGCTTACGCCAGCGCTCGGCCACTTCGGGCTGGCGCGCGATCAGCGCGCCGAGATCCTGATAGCCAATCTGGTTCGGGAGAATGGAAAAGCCGACGAGACCTACGCCGAAAACGGCGAAAGGACGCCTGCTCCGCCTGCTCACTCGTACCATGAACGCAACGCCACAAACGCCACACATGTCCGGACGCGACGCCTGACTGGCGACAATCCGACAGGTCTTTTTATGGTCCGATTAACCTTGCGAAGCTGTTAACCGCGCCCCCGGTCCGGTTTCGCGGGGACCGAGAAGCTCGCAAGAATGACCCGGCGGCACTGTTCATTTTTAGGTCGAAGGCAAGTGTTAACCCTATCGAAATTCAGAACCCCAATAGTCGCCCATCACCGGCGCCCCGGGGGCCGATTTCGATGCTGGATTTCCTGCCCTTCACCTTCGCCGCAGTCGCTTTGACGGCGGGCGCATTATCGATTGCCGCGGTGGTCGTGATGGCGGTGATTTATCGGCGCACGCAAGCCCACGCGCGCAAAATGGCCATGGCGATTGACACCATGCCGCAAGGCCTTTGCGTTTTCGACGCGCAACGCCGGATCACTTTGATCAACCGGCGCTACATCGAGATGTACAAGCTCGACCCGGCAATCGTGAAGCCAGGACTGACGCTGCGCGCGCTGATCCAACATCGCAAGGACACTGGCCTATTTTCCGGCGACGTCGACGCCTATGTCGCGAGCATCGTGGACGGCCTCGCTCAGAGCGCGCAAAGCCTCGGCTTTTACGTGCAAGCGAACGATGGACGGATCGTGTTGGCGAAAAACGAAAAGACGGTGGATGGCGGCTGGGTGTCGACCCACGAGGACGTCACCGAACAGCGCAAAGCCGCGGAGGAACGCGCCGCGATCCGCGATCAGGAGGACCGCCGCGTCGTCATTGATCAGGCAATCGCAACTTTCCGGCCGCACGTTGAGAAGCTTCTTTTGAGCGTGAGCGACAGCGCCGTTTCCATGCACGCGACCGCGACCGCTTTGCTCGGTTCCTCAGGCCAGACAACCCAGCGCGCCGAGGGCGCGGTGGCGGCGTTCAATGATGCCTCAAGCAACGTGGAAACCGCCGCGGTTGCTGCCGACGAATTGTCGCGCTCAATCGCGGAAATCAGCCGCCAGGTCAGCCACGCCACCGAGATTGTCAGCATGGCAACTACCGAAGCGCGCACCACCGACAGCGAAATGGCGGGCCTTACGGCCGGCGCGCAAAAAATTGGCGAAGTCATCAAGCTTATTCGCGACATCGCCGGGCAAACCAATTTGCTGGCGCTCAATGCCACGATCGAAGCCGCGCGTGCGGGTGAGGCCGGCCGAGGCTTTGCAGTAGTCGCTTCAGAGGTCAAATCGCTCGCCGTGCAAACCGCCAAGGCGACTGAAGACATCGCCAGTCATATTCAAGCGGTGCAGAGCTCGACCTCGAGCGCGGTTGGAGCTATTCGCCAGATCGCGGCGCGGATGCAGGAGATCAATCAATACACCACAGCGGTCGCGGCCTCGATCGAGGAACAGAACGCCGCAACCTGCGAGATTTCCCACAACGTCGCCAGCGCCGCGAGCGGCACCAGCCATGTGGTTTCGGTGCTGGGTGAGGTGTCCAGCGCCGCTGCCGATACCCGCAGCTCGGCCGAAACCGTGCTCAGCGCCTCGGAAACCGTGGAGGCCGCGGTGTCGAACCTGCGCGGCGAAGTCGAGACCTTCCTGAAGCAGGTGGCGGTTTAGGCCTGACTGGCGGCCGTTTTCCCTAACGCCGCCTGCGCCGCGGCGAGCCGCGCGATCGGCACGCGGAACGGCGAGCAAGACACGTAATCCAGCTTGATCTCATGGCAGAACGCGACCGAGGCCGGGTCGCCGCCATGTTCGCCGCAAATGCCGACCTTGAGCTTGGGCCGCGTCCTGCGCCCGCGCTCGACGCCGATCTTCACCAGCTCGCCGACACCTTGTTGGTCGATCGACACGAACGGGTCGCCTGGCAGAATACCGCGCGCCGTGTAGATGCCGAGAAAGCTCGCGGCGTCGTCGCGTGAAATGCCATAGGTGGTCTGCGTGAGGTCGTTGGTGCCGAACGAGAAGAATTCCGCGGTCTGCGCGATCTCGGCAGCCAATAACGCGGCGCGCGGCAGCTCGATCATGGTGCCGACCTGATAATTCAGTTTGGCGCCTTTTTCCTTCATCACGGCTTGAGCCATCGCGTCGATGCGTGCCTTGACCAGATCGAATTCCATTTTGGTCGCGATCAGTGGCACCATGACCTCTGGCACCACCGGCTCGCCGGTGCGCGTGCCAGCCTCAAGTGCCGCCTCAAAGATGGCGCGGGCCTGCATCTCGGCGATTTCCGGGTAGGCGATGGCGATACGGCAGCCGCGAAAGCCGAGCATTGGGTTGAATTCGGCCATTCCCCTGGCGCGATCGGCGAGCTTGCGCGGATCGGCGCCCATCGCGGCGGCGACCTCGGCGATCTCTTTTTCGCCGTGCGGCAGGAATTCGTGCAGCGGCGGATCCAAGAGCCGAATGGTGACGGGCTTTCCGCGCATGATCTCGAACAGCTCGACAAAATCCTTGCGCTGCATCGGCAGCAATTTCGCGATCGCGGCGCGGCGCGATTTCTCGTCGTCGGCCAGAATCATTTCGCGCACGGCCTGGATGCGCTCCTCGTCGAAGAACATGTGCTCGGTGCGGCACAGCCCGATGCCTTCGGCGCCGAATTTGACCGCGGTGCGGGCATCCGCCGGCATGTCGGCATTGGCGCGCACGCCGAGCTTGCGCACCGCATCCGCCCAGCCGATCAGCGTGCCGAATTCGCCGGACAGTTGCGGCTCGACCATCGCCACTTTGCCAGCCAGCACTTGGCCGGTCGAGCCATCGACTGTGATCCAGTCGCCCTGTTTGAAGCTCTGGCCGCCCGCCGTCATGACACGATTGGCAACATCGACCCGTACGCTGCCGGCGCCGGACACGCAGGGCTTGCCCATGCCGCGCGCGACAACCGCCGCATGCGAGGTCATGCCGCCGCGGGTGGTGAGAATGCCCTCGGCCGCATGCATGCCGTGAATGTCCTCCGGCGAGGTCTCAACCCGCACCATAATAACATTGCGGCCGTCGGCCTTGAGCTGCGCCGCCTCGTCGGCGGTGAACACAATCTCGCCCGAAGCGGCGCCGGGCGAGGCCGGCAGGCCGGTGGCGATGACCTTGCGCTCGGCTTTGGGGTCAATCGTCGGATGCAGTAATTGCTCAAGCGAGGCGGGATCGACGCGCAGCACCGCCTCGCTTTTGGAAATGAGCTTCTCGTTGGCGAGCTCGACCGCGATACGCAGCGCCGCTTTCGCCGTGCGTTTGCCGGAACGGGTTTGCAGCATCCACACCTTGCCCTGCTCGACGGTAAATTCGAGGTCCTGCATGTCGCGGTAATGGCGCTCGAGCTGATTATAGATGCGCTTGAGCTCGGCGAACGCTTTCGGCATCGCGTTCTGCATCGACGGCTTGTCGGAGCCCGACTCCTTGCGCGCCACCTCGGTGATCTCCTGTGGCGTCCGAATGCCGGCCACCACGTCCTCGCCTTGCGCGTTAATAAGAAATTCGCCGTACAGTTTCTTCTCACCGGTCGAGGGATTGCGGGTGAAGGCGACCCCGGTCGCCGACGTCTCGCCCATATTGCCGAACACCATCGCCTGCACGTTGACCGCGGTGCCCCAGTCCGACGGAATGTTGTGCAGGCGGCGATAGGTGATAGCGCGCTGGTTCATCCAGGAGCCGAACACCGCGCCGATCGCGCCCCACAATTGCGCGTGCGGGTCCTGCGGGAACGGCTGGCCTTTTTCATCCTGCACACGCTTCTTGTAAAGCTTGACCAGGTCGGCCCAGTCGTCGGCCGTAAGATCGGTGTCGAGCGAGTAACCTTGCTGTTCCTTGTGGCGGTCGAGCAATTCCTCGAAATGCTCGTGGCCGACGCCGAGCACCACGTCGGCATACATCGTGATGAAGCGCCGATAGCTGTCATAGGCGAAGCGCTTGTCGCCGGACTTTTTCGCCAGCGCCTCGACGGTCTTGTCGTTGAGGCCGAGGTTGAGAACCGTGTCCATCATTCCCGGCATCGAGGCGCGCGCGCCGGAACGCACCGACACCAGCAGCGGATTTTCGCCGTCGCCGAATGTTTTGCCGGTAATGCGGCCGACCTGCATCAGTGCTTTCTCGACCTGCGCTTTCAGGTCGTTCGGATACTGCTCCTTGTTGGCGTAATAGAACGTGCAGACGTCGGTGGTGATCGTGAAGCCGGGCGGCACCGGCAGGCCGAGCCCGGCCATTTCGGCGAGCCCGGCGCCCTTGCCGCCGAGCAGATTGCGCATTCCGCTTTTCCCCTCGGCTTTGCCGTCGCCGAAGGAATAGACCCATTTGCCTTTGGTGGGCGTTTTGGGCGCGGCTTTGCGCGCGACAGCGCGTTTGGCGCCGCGTTTGGCCTTGGCCTTCATCGCTGGACGTTTTGCTCGCTTCTTCGCCATCGCTTCCCGGGGTTGCCCGTTCAAAACACGGCGGGGCATCCCAGCGCAACCCCGACTAAAGCCATGATCAGGCTAGTGAATAATTCCCAAGCCGATGATGCCAATGACGATCAGGTAGGCCGCGACGATGAAATTCAACAATCGCGGCACGATCAAAATGAGAATGCCGGCCAGAAGCGCGACGATGGGCTGAAGATGGGTAACGCCGATGACCATGATGATGTCCCCGTTACGATGATGAAACGATGCGGGGATCACCCTACCGGGCGCCGCCCGGGTTCCGCTAGCCCTCGATGCGGGAGAAGTCCGCAACCGCGCGGGTCGCCTCGCGGATTTCGTTGAGCAGTTTCAGGCGATTTTCGCGCAAGCTCTTGTCGTCGGCGTTCACCGTGACCTTGTCGAAGAAGGCATCGACCGCCGGGCGCAGCTTCGCCATCGCGGTCATCGCCGCGGCAAAATCCTCCTTGGCGACGGCGGCGGAAGCATCCTTGCGCGCGGTGGCGACGGCTGAGGCCAGCGCTTTTTCCTCCGGCTCCTTCAGAAGATTGGCGTCCGGCGTGCCGGAATACTGCTTTTTGTCCTTCTTCTCTTCGATGCCGAGAATGTTGGAGGCGCGTTTCACGCCCGCCAGCAGATTTTTGCCGTCATCGGTGGCGAGGAATTTGCCGAGCGCCTCGACCCGGCGCACGATCAGCAACAAATCGTCTTGACCTTCGAGCGCGAACACCGCGTCGACCAGGTCATGCCGCGCGCCCTGCTCGCGCAGTTGCACCTTGAGGCGGTCGGCGAAAAAGGAGAGCAGATCAATATCGATGTCATGCCCGGCCTTGTGCCGGGCATCCACGTCTTTCTTCCTTAGATCGTGGATGGCCGGGACAAGCCCGGCCATGACGTTAAAGTGTGCATTGGCGATCTTGCCCAACGGCACGCGAAGTGCATTGTCGAGTACGATGCGGATAATCCCAAGCGCCGCGCGCCGTAGCGCATACGGATCCTTGCTTCCCGTCGGCTTCTCGTCGATCGCCCAGAAGCCGGCCAGAATGTCGATCTTATCGGCCAGCGCGATGGCGATGCTTACCGGGTCGGATGGTACCGCGTCTTTCGGGCCCTGCGGCTTGTAGTGCTCCTCAATGGCGCGGGCGACCGCGTCGTCCTCGCCCTGCGCCTGCGCGTAATAGCGGCCCATCAGCCCTTGGGTTTCAGGAAACTCGCCGACCACTTCGGTGAGCAGATCGGCCTTCGCCAGTTGCGCGGCGCGCTCGGCCTTCGCCGGATCGGCCTTGACGAGCGGCGCCAGTTCCTTTGCCAGCGCGGTGATGCGCGCGATGCGCTCAGCCTGAGTTCCCAGCTTTTCGTGGAACACGATCTGCTCAAATTTCGGCAGTCGATTTTCCAGCCTGGTCTTGAGATCGGTGTCGTAGAAAAACTTGGCGTCGCTCAGTCGCGCGCGGATCACCCGCTCATTGCCGGCGATGATCGCCTTGCCGCCGTCGGACGCTTCCTCATTGGCGACCAGGATGAATTTGTTGGTGAGCTTCAGCGTCTGCGGATCGCGCAGCACGAAGCACTTCTGGTTGTTGCGAATGGTGGCGCGGATCACCTCGCCCGGAATGGCCAGGAACGTCGAATCGAACTCGCCCATCAATACCACCGGCCATTCGACCAGCCCGGCCACTTCCGCCAGCAGGCCGTCGTCCTCGATCAGCTCGTAGCCTTGCGCGAACGCCAGATTTTTCGCGTCCGCCAAAATAATGTCGCGCCGGCGCGCCGGATCGAGCACCACCTTGGCCGCATCGAGCTTCGCGACGTAATCGGCGAACCGCTTTATTTTGAACGGCGCCGGCGCCATGAAACGATGGCCGCGCGTCTCGTCCCCCGCCTTGATGCCGTCGATGTCGAGCGCAACGATGTCCGGCTCCTCGGTTTCCGGGCCGAAAGTCGCAATGATCGAATGCAGCGGCCGCACCCAGGTCAGCGAGCCGGAACCCCAGTGCATTGATTTCGGCCAAGGAAATTCGCGCACGGTCTTCTGCACGATCTCTGCAATCACCTCGATGGCCGGCCGGCCGGCTTTTTCGATCACCGCGACGTAAAAGTCGCCTTTCTTGTCGGCCTGAACCTTGGCGTCGCTGACCGACGTTAGTCCCGCCGCCTTGAGAAATCCGGCGATCGCATTTTCCGGCGCGCCGACTTTCGGCCCCTTGCGCTCGTCCTTCTTGTCCGGCGAGCGCGCCGGCACGCCGTGCACCGCGAGCGCGAGCCGCCGCGGCGTGACGAAGGCGGCGGCGCCCTCGTATACAAGCCCAGCCTCGACCAGCGCGTCAGTGACCAGTTTCTTCAAATCATCGGCGGCCCGCGCCTGCATACGCGCCGGGATTTCTTCGGACAAAAATTCAAGCAGCAGATCGGGCATTTCCGCTCTCGGCGGCAGGAGCAAAGACGGCGGACTATAGTCACCGCGGCGATAAATTTTCCAACGAATATCGCAAGAACATCCAATGAATCTTCAGGAAAATCCGTCGGAAAAACCTAACGATCCGGCAACGGATCGGGCGGCAACATGGCCGCATGGATCGCCATTCGCAATCCACCGCGCTTTATTTCCGGCCGCTGGTCAGCCTGTCAGCCGGGCGGATTATCGGCTTTACCGCGCATGGCGGCATCGGCAACGGCCTGTTGCATGCGGCCTGCCGGACGGCGGCGCAATGGCCCGACGATTTTACGCTTGGCGTGGCGCTCGCCGCCGCGCAATGGCGCGACGCCACGCTCGGCCTCCGCGTTCTCTCGGTGCTCGGCGACAGCGGCCTGGCGCCGGCCCGGCTCGAACTGGAAATCACCGAGGCCGCGCTCGACAGCGACACCGACAAGATCCACCGCACCATCGATGAATTGCGGACCGTCGGCGTCATGATCGCGCTCGGCGGCTGCGGCGCCGGCCCCGGCGCGGCCCTGCCGCCGTTCTGCTTCGACACCATCAGGCTCGATCCCGACCTGGTGTGGCGGCTCGGATATGACAAAGACTGCGACCGCATCGCCGACACGTTGATCGCGCTTGCCGAGGATCGCGGATTGGTCACCGCCGCCGATGGTATTTCAACCGGTGAGCAACGCGACCTCCTAAACGCCAAAGGCTGCGCCGAGGGGCAAGGCGACCTGTTCGGTGGCGCCGTCACCGCACAGGACATTCCGTCGCTGCTGCGATTTCCCTCGCTGGCGGACGCGGTCGCTTAAGCGACGCCGCCGCCCTCCGTCGCGAGCCAGGCTTCGCCGCAGCCTTTCGCCAACTCGCGCACCCGCAGAATGTAGCTCTGGCGTTCGGTAACCGAGATCACGCCGCGCGCATCGAGCAGATTGAACACGTGCGAGGCCTTGATGCACTGGTCGTAGGCCGGCAGCGCCATCAGGTGCCGCGCTTTCTTTCCGTCTTCATTATTTTTTTGCCAACCTGCGGCAAGATACTTCTGGCAAGCGGCTTCCGCCATCTTGAACTGCTCGAACAGCATCGCGGTGTCGGCGTGCTCGAAATTGTGCCGCGAATATTCCTGTTCGGCCTGCAGGAACACATCGCCGTAAGTGACTTTCTTGTCGTCGGTGCGGCCGTTGAAATTGAGGTTGTAGACGTTGTCGACGCCCTGCACGTACATCGCCAGCCGCTCGAGCCCATAGGTCAGTTCACCGGCGACCGGCCTACATTCGAAACCGGCGACCTGCTGGAAATACGTGAACTGCGAAACCTCCATGCCGTCACACCAGCATTCCCAGCCTAGCCCCCAGGCGCCGAGGGTCGGGCTTTCCCAGTCGTCCTCGACGAAACGGATGTCGTGGAGTTTTGCATCGATGCCGATCGCGGCGAGCGACTTGAGATAGAGCTCCTGGATGTCCGCCGGCGACGGCTTCAGGATCACCTGGAACTGGTAGTAGTGCTGCCGCCGGTTCGGGTTTTTGCCATAGCGGCCGTCTTTCGGCCGCCGCGACGGCTGCACGTAGGCGGCGTTCCACGGCTTTGGCCCGAGCGCGCGCAGCGTGGTCGCCGGATGGAAGGTGCCGGCGCCGACTTCCATGTCGTACGGCTGCAAGATGACGCAGCCCCACTCCGCCCAATATTGCTGCAGCACGAGAATGAGCGCCTGGAATGAATGCGCCGGGTCCAGGTTGTCGGAACGCGTGAAATTGATCGCCGGACGATTCAAATTTGCCGCCGCCTGAATACGAATCGTTAAGCACGGAATGTGGATAACCTTAGAAGCGCCACTATCGGGGGGTCAAGCCGCCGGCTGTTTACAGGAAATTGAGTGACGCCTGATATTCATGCGGCCGAAAACAAGAAAAGAGCCGGAGGCGACATGCTGGAATTTCAATTGCTCGGAATGGGATTTCTGACGTTGTTTTTCGGCGCAATGGCTTCCAACCGGCGCGCGCTGCCGGGGTGCTGAAGGCGCTCAGCGCGCGTTCCTGCAAAAATCAGCTGAGACGATATTCGCCGGTCGCTGGATCGCGGCGCAGGGTCGGCAGCCGCTCGGCGCGCGGGATTTTAACCGTGGCGCGCCTGGCGTTGTCGAGCTCCTCGTTGATGCGGCGGACTTCCCTGACGACCCAGTGAATGGCCGCCGCGCCACCGAGCGCGACCAGCGTCCATTTGACGATCGGCGTTACCAGAAGCGGCGGCATGGTGTCCTCCCCGGAAAACCTCGCCCCTTCAGTGTGGCGGCAAACAAGGCGATTTCACGGCTGAAGCGCTTCGCGCAGTTCCAGGCGGTAGCGCTTACATCGCCGCACGATCGCCCGGCATTCCATTGGGCAACTGTGTCGGGCGCCGGGCGATCACGGCCACCCGCGACAAATGATCGCCATGTTTTCTGACAACATGCCGCGGGCGTTTGCCCAATCTTTACCTTTGTCGTGCTTTGCAACGATAGAAGCCGCCCGGCGAGGCGGCCGAAATGAAAGCCGCAAAATGGATCCCAAGCTCACGATGTTTTTTCTGCTGATCGGCGCCATCATTGGCCTTTCCCATCTCACCGACGACAGGCTGGCGCGTGTAAGACAGCAATTCGCCGCCGGGCGCTGGCGCACAATGGTGACGAGGCGGCGCAAATCGTAGGCGCCGAATCGGTGCGCAGCCGCGGCGGTCAAATTTTCGCCAGCGGCAGAGTTTCCCCTTCCCGTAGTACGGCTTCGGCGACGGGCGTCGGCCGCCCGTCCGCGCCGTTGAGAATCAAACCCTCAAGACGAGCCGGCGGCGAGCGCGCGCCTTTTTCGGCGTGCAGCAGGACGCGGATGGGCGGCGCGCCGGCCAGCGGATGCACCGGTAATACCGTCACGTCGCCGAAGCGGCGCGCCACAGCGTCGAGCACGTGCGGCATTTCATCGGCGCGCCAGATCAAGGTCAGTGTGCCGCCGCGATCGAGGAGGCGCGACGCGGCCTCGATCCAGAGCGGCAGCGTTTGCGCGGAGGCGGCATGCGCCAGACGGCGGGCCGGATCGGGCGACAATTGCGCGCGGGCTGTGTCGTTGAACGGCGGATTCATCAGCACGCGGTCGGCGCGGCCGAATTCGAATTGCGAACCAGCGGCGATCTTGCCGGCATCGAGCGTCAGCACCTCAACATTCTGCTCCAGTTTATTGAGATGCGCATTTTGCCCGGCCAACGCGCAGAGCGCCGGATCGATTTCAACCAAGGTAACGCGCAAGCCGTCGACGCGCCGAGCCAGCGCCAGTCCCGCCGATCCTATGCCGGCGCCAAGATCGAACGCCCGCTCGCCCGCGTGCGCCGGACAGGCCGCCGCCAACAAAATTGCGTCATGGCCGACACGGTGGCCACGCTTGGGCTGGCGCAGCCGCAGGCGGCCGCCGAGCACGGCATCTTCGGTGGTTTCGCGTACCTGCGGCTCAGGCGCCATCGGGGCGCAATTCATGCGCGAGACCCGCATCGCTGAGCACGCGCCGCGCCACCGCGAAGTCTTCGTTCGGTACCAGAATCCGGCGCGGCAGCACGCCGAGCGAGCCTTCCAGCACGCTCATGTTCTGGTCGAACACCAGATGACGGATTTTCGCGCCGTCGAGCAGCGCGCCGACCGCCGAAACCAGGACCGGATCGTTGGTGCGGACCAATTCGCGCATCGCCTATCGCCGACGGCGCTCCTCGCCCGGCGCGCGCTGCGCCAGGTATGCGAACAGTTTCACCTCGCGCCGGCCGCGCGTCACGGTATCGAGGATAACTCCGGCCAATACCGACAGGAACGCCAGGATCATCAGCCCGGTCGACAGAATCGCGGTCGGAAAGCGCGGCACCAGCCCGGTTTCCACGTAAGTAATGACGAGTGGAATGGCGAGGCCGATCGATATCGCGCCAAACGCCGCGCCGATCGCGCTGAAAAACGGCAGCGGCCGCTCGGCCCGGTAAAGCTTGAGCACGGTGCGGAAGATGCGGATGCCGTCGCGCCAGGTGTTGAGCTTGGAAGCCGAGCCTTCGAGCCGCGCATAGTAAGGCGTCGGAATTTCCGCGGCCGGCAGGCCGAGCTCGAGCGCATGCACCGTGAGCTCGGTCTCGATCTCGAAGCCACCCGACAGCACCGGGAACGATTTGACGAAACGCCGTGAGAACACCCGGTAGCCGGACAGCATGTCGGTGAAGGCGCGGCCGAACACCTGGGCGACGAAACCGGTCAACAGCCGGTTGCCGGTTTGGTGGCCGGGGCGGTAGGCAGCGCGTTCGCGATGCACGCGGGCGCCGACCACCATGTCGAGCCGCTCGGTGAGCAGACGTTCGACCATGATGCGCGCGCTCGGCGCGTCATAGGTCGCGTCGCCGTCGACCAACACGTAAACGTCGGCTTCGATATCGGTGAACATGCGCCGCACCACGTTGCCCTTGCCCTGGTGCGGTTCCTGGAACACCTCGGCGCCGACCGCAAGCGCCGCGGCGGAGGTGCCGTCACTCGAATTATTGTCGAACACGAAAATAGTGGCGCTCGGCAGCGCCGCGCGGAAATCCTCCACGACCTTGCCGATCGCCAGCGCCTCGTTGTAGCACGGCACCAGCACGGCAATTTTGTAAGGGGCGAAGCGGCCATTATTAGCCGCGGCTTTCCTAGCTACAACTTTATCGGCAACCGGTCTGCGCACGCGCCCCTCTTTCATCTCGATTCTGCGTCCGTGTCATGGTAGCGCACAATCGCGTTATTCGCGCGTTATGCATCCGTTGTGGACTTGCCGGTCCCAGATTGCATTTCTATGCTCTTTCGTTGGCGCTGATCGGCGCGCGATCCCGGAGAAGTCGTTTGGCCGTCGTTGTCCCCTTTGAAAGCGCCTCCGCCGCCTCGATCGAACGCCTCGCCAAGCAGGTGGCCTCCGACATGGAGCGGGTCAACGCCGTCATTCTTGACCGCACCGGGTCCGAAGTGACGATGATACCGGAGGTCGCCAATCATCTGATTTCCTCCGGCGGCAAGCGCCTGCGGCCGATGCTGACGCTGGCGATGGCCCAGCTTTCCGGCTATGGCGCAGACGGCCATATCAAGCTCGCCGCCGCGGTCGAGTTCATGCATACCGCGACGCTGCTGCATGACGACGTAGTCGATGAGAGCGACATGCGGCGCGGCAAGCTTGCCGCCCGGATGGTTTGGGGCAATGAAGCGAGCGTGCTGGTAGGCGATTTTTTGCTCGGCCAGGCCTTCAAGATGATGGTCGAGGTCGGCAATCTGCGCGCGCTGGATATTCTTTCCTCGGCCGCCGCTGTGATCGCCGAAGGCGAAGTCATGCAGCTCGCTGCCGCCAAGAACACCGCGACCAACGAAGATGAGTATCTCGCGGTGATCCGCGCCAAAACCGCCGAACTGTTCGCTGCCGCCTGCGAGGTTGGGCCGGTGCTGGCGGGCCGGCCGAAAGCCGAACAGACCGCCTGTCGCTCCTACGGAATGAATCTCGGCATTGCGTTCCAGCTGGTCGACGACGCGCTCGACTATGGCGGCAAGGCCAACAAGCTCGGCAAGAATATCGGCGACGATTTTCGCGAAGGCAAAATCACGCTGCCGGTGGTACTGTCGTTTCGTCGCGGCTCGGAAAGCGAACGCGCGTTCTGGAACCATAAGCTCGGCGGCGGCGAGGTTCGCGACGGCGACCTGGAAAATGCCATCGCCCTGATGGCCAAGCATCACGCCATCGAGGACACCATCGGACGGGTGCAGCACTACTGCGAAATCGCCAAAGACGCGCTGGCACTGGCGCCGGACACGGCGATCAAGCAGGTGCTGGAAGAAGCGGTCGATTTTGCGGTGGCGCGCAGCCATTAGCTCAAAACAGGGCGGTTCGGCGTATCCACCATTTTGTGTGTGCGCCACGCAGTAAGGCCGTTGCGGCCTCAGCCTGCGAGGCCGAAACGAACAGGCCGAAACAGGTCGCGCCAGAACCCGACATCCGCGCCAGCTTGCACTCCGCCAGCGCCTCTAGCGCCGCCAGGACTTCGCCAACCGCCGGGGCGCGGCTGATCGCGGCCTTCGTGAGATCGTTGCCTGAATCCAGCAGCCATCTAAGCAGGGCATCGCGTTGCGGCGGCACGCCGCCGGGCGGTGTTGCGCTGGAATAGTTTTGATCGAAAGCCGCGAAAACATCCCTGGTCGCCAGCGCTACGCCTGGATTGACCAGCACCGCATCAAGCTTCGGCAGATCAAGCGACGCCGAAAGCTCCTCGCCTATCCCGCGCATGATTTTGGCGCGCGGATCGAGGCAGACCGGCACGTCCGCGCCAACCGCGCGAGCCGCCGTGAGCAACCGCGGATCGTCGAGAGCGATCCCGTTCAGCCTAGCGAGCAGCCGAAGCGCCGCCGCGGCGTCCGCCGAACCGCCGCCAAGGCCGGCCGCCACCGGAATGTTCTTTTCCAGCGCAAAACGGCCAGCCCGCAATCCGGGCATCTGCGTAGCAAGAGAGGTCTCCGCCTTGAACACCAGATTGTCGGCGGTCACACCGGCGGCAAATTCGCCGCTCACCAAGAGCTGCAAGCCCTCGCGCGGCTCCAGCGAGACCCGGTCGCCGAAATCCGCGAACGCCACCAGGCTTTCCAGCGTGTGATAGCCGTCGGGGCGGCGACCGGTCACCCGCAAGGTGAGATTGACCTTGGCGCGCGCAAGCTCGGTCAGAAGCGCAGGCACGGCACAAGCCTCAGCCGCCGTTCGGGTCCTTTTTCGCCGCCTTGGCTTGCGAGGAGGTTTCGTCCGGCAGGCCGGATTTCAGCTTCTCGAGAATCTTAGGCAACTCGTCCGGATCGGGCTTGAGATCCCGCGCGTGCGCCCACTGGAACCTGGCCTCCAGCACGCGCCCGACCCGCCAATAGCCGTCGCCGAGATGGTCGTTGATGGTCGGGTCCTCGGGCTTGAGCTCGATCGCGCGCTCGAGCTGCTTGGTGGCTTCCTCGTAATTGCCGACACGGTAATAGGCCCAGCCCAGCGAATCGACGATGTAACCGTCATCGGGACGCTGCGCGACGGCGCGCTTGATCATCTCCATGCCCTCGTCCAGGTTCTTGCCCTGGTCGATCCACGAATAGCAGAGATAATTGAGCACGTGCGGCTGCTCGGGGAACAAATCGAGCGCCTTTTTCAGGTCGGCTTCCGCCTTGGTCCATTGCTTGGAACGCTCGAGGCAAATGCCACGGAAATAATAGATCAGCCAATCCGATTTGGTCGGCTGCGGATTGGCGGCAACGCCCTTGCTGTAGACGTCGGCGCATTCCTTGAATTCCTTGCGGCCGCGCAAAATATTGCCGAGCGCCATCACCGCTTCGAGGTCATCGGGATGTTGCGCGATCAGCGTATCAAGATGTTTCTTCGCTTCGGCGGTACGGTCGAGGCTGTCGAGATTGCCCGCCAACTGGATCGCCGCGTTACGGTGCAGCGGCGAGTTCGCCGGCACCCGCTCGTAAGTTCGGATGGCGAATTCGGGTTTCTTCAGCGACTCGTACAGGTCGGCAAGCGACAGCAGCGCGAGCGGATGGGTCGGTGCCAGATAGAGGCTCAGCTGCAAATAGACGAGGCCGAGGTCTTCGCCGCCGCGCCGACCAAGTGAGGCGCCGAGCCCGTAGAGCGCTTCGGCGGCGCCCGATTGCGCGCTGCTCACCAGCATCGGCAATTTCTCGCCGGCCTTGAGCTTTTCCATCGCGGCAACGATCAGCGGATGGCGCGGCAGCACCTTGTCGAAGGTCTGGAACACCGCCAGCGCCTCCTGCGGCGACTTGTTGCGCGACAACCAGCCGCCGTAGGCTTCGACCACGCGCAGTGCCGAGGAATCGAGCTTATAGGCCCGCTCCAGGCGCTTGCCGGCTTCCTTGGCGTTATTGGCGAGTTCCAGGATCAAGCCGGCGTGCAGGTCCTTGAAAATCGCGTACCAGTCCGGCCCGCTCAGCTTGTCGATCGCCGCAACCGCGCCCTTGGAATCATTCGACCCGTACATCGACCAGGCCGACAACAGCGTCGCGGTCAGGTCGGTGATGGGGCCGCGGATCGACTGCACCAAATTCGGCCGCGCCGCGGCATATTGCTTCTGCTTGATGTTGCGCACGCCAACCACCAGCCGCGAAATCCGGTCGTTCTTGTCGTTCGCCAGAATGCGATCGGCGTAGCGCACCGCCTCGTCGATATCGCCATTGACCAGCAATGACAGGAAGGTGCGGTCAAGCAGTTCGCCGTTTTTCGGATCGTGCTTGAGCGCCGCACGGTAATAGGCGGCGGCGGCGGCGGCCTCGCGCTGCTGGCCGGCGTGACGCGCGGCGAGATAGCTTCCCGCCGCGGTGGCGTTGGCGAGATCCTGCTGGGACGGCGCTTGCGCTGACAGCGTGACCGGCGTCGACGCCGCCAGAGTTGCGAGCACGGCGCGGGCGGCGATGCGAGAAATTCTCGAAGACGTCACGGGCAATGCTCCAATGAAACCGGAAAGGGCCAGACTCGGCGCGAAAGCGCGCCGGTTGCCAGCATCTGTCGCAGAATGGACTTTTTGCGCCTGCGCCGCAACAAAATCACCACGCAAGCATCTTAGAGGTTGAGGACCCGGTGTGGCAGTATCGTGGCCATACCGGCGGCGAATTCACATATTCGGATAATTCGGCCCACCGCCACCTTCCGGCGGAACCCAGTTGATATTCTGATTCGGGTCCTTGATATCGCAGGTTTTGCAGTGGACGCAGTTCTGGGCATTGATCACGTATTTCGGGGCGCCGCCTTCCTCGATCCACTCATAAACACCGGCCGGGCAATAGCGCGCCGACGGCCCGGCAAACACGTCGTGCTCCGAGGATTTTTGCAGGCCGAGGTCCTTCACGATCAGATGCCGCGGCTGGTCTTCCTCGTGGTTGGTATTGGACAGGAACACCGATGACAGGCGGTCGAAGGTGAGCTTGCCATCGGGCCGCGGATAATCGATGCGCGCGCATTGCGCGGCCGGCTTGAGCGAAGCGTAGTCCGGCTTGCCGTGCCCCATCGTGCCGAACAGCGAAAAGCCGAAGGTGTTGGTCCACATGTCGAGGCCGCCGAGCGCAATGCCGCCGAGCGTGCCGAATTTCGACCATAGCGGCTTGGCGTTGCGCACCGTCCAAAGATCGCGACCGATCGCCGAGGAGCGCCACGCCTCGTCATAGAGCGCGATTTCATCGTGGCTGCGGCCGGCGGCGAGCGCGATTCCAACCTGTTCGGCCGCCATCATGCCCGACAGCATCGCGTTATGGCTGCCTTTGATGCGCGGCACATTCATGAAACCGGCGTCGCAGCCGATCAAGGCGCCGCCGGGAAATGTCAGCTTCGGCACCTACTGGTACCCGCCCCCTTCCCCCC
>JBPCQM010000031.1:0-7375 GCA_050998115.1 Pseudolabrys sp.
CCCTTGTGGCTTGGCGGCTTGACCGGTGGGCCGCCGGTCTCGCGCCAGGTCACGTCAAGATGCGGCACTTCGGCGTCATTAATCTTCCCCGCCACATCGATGCGGCCGCCCGGTCGCGACAGCGCGCCGTATTTCCCGGCATTGGTGGCCAGTTCATTAAGCGCCATCACCAACGCCACCGCCGTTTTCGGGCCGACGCGGATATCGCCGTCACCACTGAACGTATGGCGCGGCGTATCGTCGATTTTATAGGGATCCAGCACGCGCTCGATCATCGCGCGCAACGAAGCGCCTTCCCAATTGCTGTCGGTCAGCAGGTTGTGCGCTTCGGCGAGCGCCATGATGCGGGTCTCGAAGCCCTGCCGGAACGCTTCCGCCGAACCTGAGTGGCGCAGCGTTTGGGTGGCGATCGAGAGCACGATCGCCAGCGTATTTTTGACCCGATGGTTGAGTTCGGCCAGCAGCAATTCCTGGTGGCGCTCGACGCGGCGGCGCTCGGCCAGCTCGTTCTGCGCCGCGCTGAACAACCGCGCGTTGTCCATGGCGATCGCCGCTTGCGCGGCAATGCCGACGACGATGCGCTCGGCGCGTTCTGTAAACACGCCGGGCTTCTCGTGGCCGAAGAACAATCCGCCCATCACCTCGCCGGCGCGCGATACCACCGGCACCGCCAGGTAACTGGTGACGGGGAGGTGCCCCTCCGGCTTGCCATAATAAGGCGCGTTATTGCCGTAGCGCGGATCCTTGATGATGTCGTCGGAGCGTATCACGCCTTCGCCCTGGAAGGTCGGATTGAACACCGCGGTGTTGCGCGGCATCGGAAATTTCGAGAACGCCTCGCGCGGCGCGCCCGACAGCGTGTAGAGCATGTAGGATTCGCCTTTTTCGTTCCTGACGTTGTGGAAGAACGCGCCGAATTGCGCCCCCGACAATTGCGTTGCGGCGTCGGTCACCGTCTGCACCACGCGCTCGAGGTCGAGATTGCCGGCCAACGCGACGCCGATCGTGTGCAAAATCTCCAGCGTGCTGGTTTCCTCGCGCAGTTCTTCCTCGATGCGCTTGCGGTCGGTGACGTCGAACGAAATGCCGGTCATGCGCACCGGCTTTCCGCTATCGTCATAGACGGCGTGGCCGCGCACCCGCAGCCAGTGCACGCTGCCGTCCGGCCAAATATTGCGGTATTCGATGTCAAGATTGCCGTGGCTGGCGATCGCTTCCTCGACCGCGGTTTCATGCAGTGCGCGATCGTCGGGATGAATTGAGGCGAGCAGGATGTCGTAGCTGAAGGGGTCATCCGGCTTGCGGCCCCAATTGGCTTTATAAAGTTCGCTACCGGACAGCCGGCGGGTGGCCGGATCCATTTCCCAATAGCCAAGCCGTCCGGCGGCCAGCGCGAACTCAAGTCGCGCTTCGCTGCCAGTGACGGCGCGTGGGAGATCCCCCGGTCCGGTCTCGGATTCGATCTTGGCCATGTCGTGCGTGCAATCCCCCGTCCATAACGCGCCGTGGAACTGTTCGTTCCCGCCGATTTGCCCGTCAAATCGTGCTAAAAAACTCCCGCGGAGGTGCGCGATCGTGCCGGATCAAAACAAACATGGCAGTGAGGACGTCGGCCGGATGGAATTCCTGCTGACGTTGCGCCGCCGCGGCATTTCCGACCAGGCGGTGCTCCATGCGATGGACCAGGTGCCGCGCGGACAGTTCGTCGAACCCGAATTCGCCAAAGCCACCTATGCCGACCAGGCGCTGCCGATCGCCTGCGGGCAGACCATCAGCCAGCCTTATGTCGTCGCCTATATGACAGAGCAACTGGGGCTGCGCCCACATCATCGCGTGCTCGAGGTCGGCGCCGGCTCCGGCTATCAGGCCGCGGTGCTGTCGCGGCTCGCCCGCGAGGTCGTCAGCATCGAGCGGTATCGGACCTTGGCGGATGTCGCGCGCCAACGCCTCGCCGCGCTCGGTTACAATAATGTCGAGGTCGTTGCTGGCGACGGGCTTGCCGGTGTTCCGGAGCGCGCGCCGTTCGACCGCATCATCGTCACTGCGGCTGCTGAGACGGTGCCGCAGGTGTTGGTCGGGCAGTTGTTAGAGGATGGCGTCATGGTGCTGCCGCTCGGCCCGCGCGATGGGCCGCAATACATTATAAAGCTTACCAAGACGAAAACCCGCGTGGAGCGCGAGGAACTGATCGCGGTGCGTTTCGTACCCTTGCTGCCGGGGCAGGCGCGGGAACTTTAGTGTGGCATTTTAGCCGGGCTCACCGGCAGTCGTGCTGCGCCTGTAAACCTTAAAGACTTGTTTACTGGCGGCGTGTTTATTCAATTCCTGCGTTTGTCGCGTATGAGTGAGTAACCACATGCCGCGCTCCACGGTGCTGCCCGTCTCCTCGCGCGTTTGGCTGCGCGTTGCTGCCGTCTCCTTCATCGCCATGGCCGCCGCCGGCTGTTCGGACTCCGCCAGATTCAATAACGGCATTCTTGCCTCGAACAAGAGCGCGCCGGAAACCACCGGATCGATCGCTTCGCGTCCTTCCAGCAAGGTGGTGTCGCAGCCACTGCCTGCGCCAAGCCGTCCGCAGACGGCCGCGGCGCAATCGCAATACGGCACCACCCAGGGTGGGCAGAGGCTGGGAGCCTACCGTCCCGCGTCCTCCGAGGTCACCGGATCGGTGACGCAACGCGCGGCTCCCCCGGTTGGACACTGGACGTGGGAAGGCGGAACGCCCGTCACGGTATCGAGCGGCGAGACGCTCGAAATCGTCGCGCACAAATATGGCGTGCCGGCTTCCGCGATCTTGCAGGCGAACAACCTTAACAGCGCCGCCGACGTCCGCGCTGGACAGCGGCTGGTGATCCCGCGCTACGTCGTGGCGAACGCCGCGCCGCACGCGCCGGCTTCAATTGTCGCCGCGCCGCGCAGCATGCAGGCCCCGTCACCCGTTCATGCCGCTGCGAGCGTGCATGTCGTGAAACCGGGCGAGGGCCTGATCGGCATCGCGCGTGAATACAACATGTCCGTCTATGTGCTGGCCAAGGCGAATAACATGCTGCCTTACGCCAAGGTCAACGCCGGCGACCAGTTGAAAATCCCGGCGGGACACGGTGCTTCACAGCAGCAGGCCGTGGCGCCCCACGCCGAGCCGCCGCGCGCGCCGGCGCCGCAACAGATCGCGACGGCGCCGGCAACCCAGAACGCGCGCATAGTGACGCCGGAACCGGCAAAAGAAGCGGCGCCGGTCAAGGCCGCCGAAGCCACCGGCGCGCTGCCGTCGTTCCGCTGGCCAGTGAAGGGCCGCGTCATCACCGCGTTCGGCGCCAAGTCGAACGGAACGCAAAACGACGGCATCAACGTCGCGGTGCCGGAAGGCACGCCGGTCAAGGCCGCCGAAGACGGCGTCGTCGCCTATGCCGGCAGCGAGCTCAAGGGCTACGGCAATCTCGTTCTGGTGCGTCACTCCAACGGCTTTGTCTCGGCCTATGCCAATGCCAGTGAGCTGATGGTCAAGCGCGGCGATACCGTCAAGCGCGGACAGGTGATCGCGCGCGCCGGGCAGACCGGCAACGTCGCTTCGCCGCAATTGCATTTCGAGATCCGAAAGGGTTCGACGCCGGTCGACCCGGCGCAATATCTCGCTAGAGCCGAGTAACGGCCGGTAGCAGCCTAATCTTTCAGCGGCACGCCGAGCCGCCCGGCCAAATCCTGCACGAATTGCCAGGCGACGCGGCCGGAACGCGAGCCGCGCGTGGTCGCCCATTCCAGCGCCTCGCGGCGCAGCCGCTCGGCCTCGATCCGCACTTTGTAGTGCGCGATATAGCCATCAACCATCGCCAGATATTCGTCCTGGCTGCAGCGGTGAAAGCCGAGCCACAGGCCGAAACGATCCGACAGCGGAACTTTCTCCTCGACGGTTTCGCCGGGGTTGATGGCGGTCGACCGCTCGTTCTCCATCATGTCGCGCGACATCAGATGGCGGCGGTTCGATGTCGCGTAGAGGATCACGTTTTCCGGGCGGCCCTCGATGCCGCCCTCCAGCACCGCCTTGAGCGACTTGTACGAAGTATCGTCATTGTCGAACGACAGGTCGTCGCAGAAAACAATGAAACGGAACGCCGACTCGCGCGTGATCGCCATCAGCTCCGGCAGGCTCTCGATGTCCTCGCGATGGATTTCGACGAGCTTGAGCGGCTTTTTGCCCTCGCGCTTCAGCATGACGTTGACGCCGGCGTGCGCGGCCTTCACCAGCGATGATTTTCCCATGCCACGCGCGCCCCACAGCAGCGCATTGTTGGCGGGCAGGGCGCGGGCGAAGCGTTCGGTGTTCTCGACCAGCGTGTCGCGCACGCGATCGATTCCCTTGAGCAGCGACATCTCGACGCGGTTAACGCGTGAAACCGGCGCCAGATGCCGGCCTTGCGGTTGCCAGACGAAGGCGTCGGCCGATACGAGTTCGGCCACCGTGTCACGCTGCGGGGCCAGGCGATCGAGTGCGTCGGCGATTCGCTCCAGCACGTCAGCTTCGGCCGCGGGCTTCGAGCGGATTTTGGTTTCGGGCTTGGCCTTTGCCCTCACCTTGGATTTTTTCGGCTTTGCCATGCGGCGCTTTGGTAGCGGGGCGTCGGTTCGCTCGCAAGCGGCAACCGCTCGATCGCCTCGGTTTGGCTGGTTTTACAGGACCTTGCAGCGTTGCAATTAGAGCTACGGTGGCTATAGTCCGCGCAAATCGCGCATAAATGCGGGGTCGTGCCATCCGCATGACGCCTGCCATCACCCAAAGGAAATGATTCCATGCTGACGACGCCCGCATTCGCGCAAGGAATGCCATTTGGCCTTGGCGGCGACGGCAGCGGAGGGATGCTGACGCAATTGCTGCCGTTCGTGCTGATCTTCGTCATCATGTATTTCCTGATCCTGCGGCCGCAGCAGAAGCGGGTGAAGACGCATCAGGAAATGGTGAAGAACGTGCGCCGCGGCGACACCGTCATCACCAATGGCGGGCTGGTCGGCCGCGTCACCAAAGTGGTCGATGACGCCGAAATCGAAATCGAGATCGCCGATGACGTGCGGATTCGTCAGGTCCGCTCGATGATCGCCGAGGTTCGCGCCAAGGGCGAGCCGGTCAAGGAAGTCGCCGCCGCGAGCTAATCGCGCGGCGTTTTAAGTTCACCGGGATCGAGACGGAATGCTTTATTTCACGCGGTGGAAGGCGGCGGCTGTTGTGCTGACAGCCTTCATCGTCTGTGCCTGCGCGATCCCGAATTTTTTCCCGGCCAAGACAGTCGAGAGCTGGCCGAAATGGGCGCAGCGACACCTGGTGCTCGGGCTCGATCTGCAGGGCGGCTCGCACATCCTGCTCGAAGTCGACACCAATGCGGTGCGCAAGGAAAAGCTGGAGGCGTTGCGCGATGACGTGCGCCGCGTGCTGCGCGACGCTCGCGTCGGTTATACCGGACTGACAGTGCGCGGCAATTCGGTCGAAGCGCGTTTGCGCGAAGGCACCAACAATCAGCAGGCGCTGGCCAAATTGCAGGAATTGTCGCAGCCGCTCGGCGGCATTCTCGGCACCACCGGCCAGCGCAGCCTCGATATTACGAATGACGGTCCCTTGATCCGCCTGACGCTGACGGATCCCGCGATTGTCGAGCGGGTGCGCCAGGCGGTCGAGCAATCGATTCAGATCGTCGAGCGCCGCGTCAATGAACTCGGCACTGTGGAGCCGCTGATCCAGCGCCAGGGTTCCGACCGCGTCCTGGTTCAGGTGCCGGGCTTGCAGGACCCGACCCGGCTCAAGGAATTGCTCGGCAAGACCGCCAAGCTCGACTTCCGCATGGTCGATACCAACAATTCGGTCGAGCAGGCGACGCAGGGCCGTGCGCCGGCCGAAGACGACCTGCTGTACAGCGCGCAGGCGCCGAAAACGCCATATCTCATCGAGAAGAGCGCGCTGGTGTCGGGCGGCGATCTCACCGACGCGCAGCCGGGATTCGACCAGCGCACCAGCGAGCCGATTGTCAGCTTCCGCTTCAATACCTCGGGCGCGCGCAAGTTCGCGCAGGCAACCCAGGAGAACGTCGGCAAGCCGTTCGCCATCGTTTTGGACAATGAGGTGATTTCTGCGCCGGTTATTCGCGAGCCAATCCTCGGCGGTTCCGGCCAGATTTCCGGCAACTTCACCGTTCAATCGGCCAACGACCTCGCGATCCTGCTGCGCGCCGGCGCGCTGCCGGCGCCGCTGACCATCATCGAGGAACGCACCGTCGGCCCCGGCCTTGGTCAGGACTCCATCGAAAAGGGCAAGCTGTCGTCTTATGTTGGCGCCGCGATGGTAGTGATTTTCATGCTGGCGACCTACGGGCTGTTCGGCCTGTTCGCCAATATCGCGGTGGCGATCAACGTCGCCATGATTTTCGGCGTGCTGTCGCTGCTCAATGCGACGCTGACGCTGCCGGGTATCGCCGGCAGCGTGCTGACCGTCGGCATCGCGGTGGACAG
This sequence comes from Pseudolabrys sp., assembly GCA_050998115.1. Classification (GTDB taxonomy): domain Bacteria; phylum Pseudomonadota; class Alphaproteobacteria; order Rhizobiales; family Xanthobacteraceae; genus Pseudolabrys. The sequence goes on from JBPCQM010000031.1 coordinate 6,490, forward strand.
TAACGTGCTGATCTACGAGCGCATTCGCGAAGAGGTGCGGGGTGGCCGCACGCCGATCAACGCGATCGACGCCGGCTTTAGCCGCGCGCTCGCCACCATTCTCGATTCCAACATCACGACGTTCATAGCCGCCGCCGTGCTGTTCTATATCGGCACCGGCCCGGTGCGGGGCTTTGCCGTGACGCTCGGCATCGGGATCATCACCACGGTGTTTACCGCTTTCACTCTGACACGGCTGATCGTCGCCACCTGGGTGCGTTGGCGGCGCCCGCAGCGCGTGCCGATCTAATGCGCGTGATCCCGAAAAGTGGAACCCGGTTTTCGGATAAGATCATGCGCGAAATGAAAAAGTGATTCATGCGCCTGCTCCGCATTGTCCCTGACGACACCAAATTCGATTTTATGCGTTTCCGGCGCATCAGCTTTCCGATTTCGGCGCTGCTGTCGATGCTGGCGATCGTGCTGTTCTTTTTTCATGGCCTAAATTTTGGCATCGACTTCCGCGGCGGCACCTTGATGGAGGTGCAGTCGAAATCTGGACCCGCCGATCTCGCATCAATGCGCGCGAAATTGGCGAGCCTTGGGCTTGGCGAAATCCAGCTGCAGCAGTTCGGCGCGCCGACTGACGTGCTTATTCGCGTCGCCGAGCAGCCCGGTGGCGACGCTGCGCAACAGGTTGCGGTGCAAAAATTGCGCACCGCGCTTGGCGATCAGGTCGATTACCGCCGCGTCGAAGTGGTCGGACCGCGGGTGTCCGGGGAGCTCTTGTCATACGGCATCATCGGCCTGCTGCTCGCCATCCTCGCCATTCTGGTCTACCTGTGGTTCCGGTTTGAGTGGCAGTTCGCGCTCGGCGCCATGATCGCCAACGTGCACGACCTGGTGC
>JBPCQM010000201.1:0-10682 GCA_050998115.1 Pseudolabrys sp.
GCCTTCGCGCGCACGCAATCCAGCAAGCTGTTCCATCATGCTGTCAGTGCCTCCGCTGCCTTCGAGCACGAGAGTATTTCCATCGGCCACCACGGCCGCTTGTCCGCGATCCAGCGCGCTGTTTTCAAACAAAACTTGCAGGGCTCGGGCTATATCGGCTTGGTCGCGCGGCGACGGAGCGAGTCTCGTCAGCACACCATTCGGCATGAGCACCTGCGGGGCAACCTCGTGAGCGCCGATGACCCGAAAACCCTCCGCCTCGATCAGGCGTCCGACGCTTGTCAGCAGATGATCATCGCCGCCGCGAAACGCCGCAATGACTTGCGGCAAATACAGCAGCGCCTTCAGATCGAAACCGATGGCCCATAGCGCCGGCCGCTTTAGCGCGCCGATAAAGGCGACCTCCCGGCAGCCCTCCGTCCGAGCAAGTCGCATGAACCGGCCCAGCTGACCCAGGCCGACCCAGTAGTGCGGATAAGCAGAGATTCGGCCCGCATCGGCTACACCCGAAATCCCAAATAATACAAAGGAACGGCCTTGCGCTTGAAGCGAATCCGCGACCGCAAAAGGTATGGCGCCGCCGCCACATACGATCGCGAGAGGCGCGGAGAGGTCGCTGTGACGATCGCTCATGGCGTTCGCCAATCAGTCACCGCCGCCACCGCGCGCGCGCGGGAGCATCAGCCGTCGAGTCTTGTCGGCTCGGATGAATTCGATTATGCGCATCACATGAAGATCGCCGGCAGATCGCTCCGCCAGCCTGTCCACGCGTTCGGTCAGGCTACCCGGCCCAAAAAATATCGCGCGGTAGCCGCGATATATGTTGCCGATCGTTTCCGCGCTCAGGCCGCGCCGCTTGAGGCCGATCCGGTTGAGACCGGCAAGCTTCCCCCAGTGCTCCGCGACGATCGCGTAAGGGATGACATCATCCGCTACGCCCGACAGCCCGCCAACCATCACCTGCTCACCGACACGGGTGAATTGGTGGACGGCAGACAGCCCGCCAAGGAAAACATAGTCCCCGATTTCGCAAAGCCCGGCCACTGTCGCGTTGTTGGCAAAAGTGACGTGACTACCGATCACGCAGTCATGCCCGACATGGGCGCCCACCATCAGCATGCAGTGATCGCCAATCGTGGTAACGCCACGTCCGCCTGCCGTGCCGGTATTGACCGTAACGTGCTCCCGCAACACGCAATCCGATCCGATCACCAGGCTGGTCGGCTCGCCGCGATAATGAACTGATTGCGGCTCGGTACCTAGCGAAGCAAACGGATAAACGGCCGTGCGCGCGCCGATGGCGGTGCGGCCGGAAATATTTGCATGCGGACCGATGCGGCACTCGTCGCCGATTGTGACGCCAGGCCCAATCGTGCAATACGCTCCGATTGTGGCGTTGTGCCCGATAACCGCCCCTGCCTCGATCCGCGCCGTGGGATCGATCATCGTCATGACGGCCTCATCGCGGACGCATCATGGCGCCGAGCAAGGCTTCTGCGACCAGTTCACCCGCGACCTTGGCCTCGCCGCGGTACCACCACATGTCGCGACGCTTGCGGCGCAATGTCATGTGAAACTCGACCACATCGCCGGGAATCACCGGCTGGCGGAACTTGGCGTCGTCGATCGTCATAAAATAAACGTAAGCTGCGGCGCTTGAAGACGACGCCAAAATGCATAAAACGCCGCCTGTCTGCGCCATGCCCTCGAGCAGCAAAACGCCCGGCATTACCGGATTGTCCGGGAAGTGGCCCTGAAAGTGCGGCTCATTGAACGTGACATTTTTGATGCCGGTCGCGCTCTGTTCGCCTTTGATATTGATGATCTTGTCCACCATCAGAAATGGATAGCGGTGCGGCAGAGACTGGAGGATTTTGAGGATCCCAACCGCGTCGATGCTGTCGCTCATACGTCGATTTCCTTGCCCGCCCCGCGCCGCGCCATCCGTTTGAGCCAAACCTCGCCGCGCATCCATTCTCGGACCGGACGCGCAGGCGACCCAGCCCAGCGGGCGCCCGCAGGAACATCGGAAAACACCGCAGATCGGGCGGCAAGCCGCACACCCTCTCCGATCGTTACGTTATCAGCAATCCCGACTTGCCCACCCAGCATGGTGTAGTCGCCGATCGTCGAACTTCCGGAGATTCCCACCAGTGCGGCGAACAGGCAGTGGCGGCCGACCGTGACGTTGTGCGCGATTTGCACCAGGTTGTCGATTTTGGTGCCCTCTCCGATCACGGTGTCACGTATGCCACCCCGGTCGATCGTGGCGTTGGCGCCAATCTCGACATCGTTTTGAACAATGACGCGGCCGACCTGCGGAATCTTGCGATGCCCTTGCGGACCCGGAAGATAACCAAAGCCATCCTGACCGATCCGGCAACCGCCATGCAAAATCACCCGATCACCAATCAAGGCATGCGTCACCGACGCGCCGGGGCCTACTGCGCAATCACGCCCGATCCGCACGTCTGGGCCAATAACCGCCGCGGGACCAATCACGGTTGCGGCGCCAATTTCGGTGCGCGGGCCGATCACTGCGCCGGGATCAATGACGACGCCGCTTTCCAGGCGCGCGCTCGGATGAACGAACGCGTCCTCCGCGCCAGCCTGCCCGTCGAACAACGACGAGGGACGATCCGCGGCCGGAAACAGCGCCTCGGCCACCGTCACAAATGCACGATAGGGATCGGCGATAGTCAAGGCGATCACAGGATCCGGCACGTCCGTTGCAAAACGCACGGTCGTCAGACAGGCACCGGCTCGCAAAGCCGCAAGTTGACCGATAAATTTGGCGCTGTCGATGAATGTCAGATCGTCCGGACCCGCCCGGTCGAGCGGAGCAATATTGTTGAGCCGGCGATCCAATGCCGGATCGCCGCGCACGACCGCTCCCGTTAAGGCGACGATTTCCCCGAGTGCGAGGCCGCGCCCCCGTTGGAAGAATACCGGCTCGCTCATGTCGCCAGTACCATGCGGGGCTGCGCAAGCAAGCTTAGAACGAGGTTCCGCCGCTGAAGCGGAAGACCTGGGTGCGATCGTAAGGCTGTTTGGTGATGGGATAGGCGAAATCGAACCGAATGGGGCCAAGCGGCGAATCCCACAGGAGTCCGAGGCCGGCAGATGAGCGGACCTTAAAGGCAGAGGAATCGCCGAGCAGCAAAGTCTCGCCGGTTGCGCCTGGCACTGGAGGCAGCCAGTCCCTCGGTCCTTTGTAATCCCAAAGCGAACCGGCATCGACGAAAGCGGCCAGCTTGATGCCTACTTCCTTCGGCAAGAAATACAGCGGTGTCTGCGCCTCGAACGAGGCGCCCCAGTACAACGTGCCGCCGAGCGGATCGTTGTTCGTGCCAGGGGTTAAATCGCGCGGACCAAAGCCGCCGGGCTGAAAGCCACGCACCAGATTGGGACCGAGCTGGAAATGATCCAGCATGCGCAGATCTTTGCTGCCCCAACCGGCGAGGTGCCCGCCTTGCACCCGGAAGACACCGATGACGTCCGGGAGCACTTCGTAATAATTGCGCGTGTCGATTGTGGTGCGGATGAAATTGACGTCGCCGCCGACGCCGGCAAAATCCTGCTTGAGCTCCGCGTAGCCGCCATTGGTCGGGTTCTTGTTGTTGTCCAGTGTGTTGTAGGCGAGCGTGTAGCCCACCACCGACCCCAGTACCGGACCATTCGCCAGTTCGCGCCGGGCCGCGAGGCTCGCTTCGCCGTCTACGAAACAGTCGGTTTGTAACGCGCCAACCGGCGCCGTAGTCGCCGCCGAGGTGTTCAGGACACCCGGCGTCGGGAAGGTGTTCACGAAGTCCGGATTGATATTGTTACAGTTGTTGAGGTTGTTCGGCAGCTTGATTTCCTGCCGATAGATTGAATAGCGTGGCTGGAACGACAACTCCTCAGTCAGAGCGAAACCCAGCTTGAAATTGGCGCCGATCGTCTTGGTGTCATAGGAAATGTAGTTCGAAGCGAGCGTCTGTTTCGCAAACAGATCGACGCCTGCTCCCATCCGGTAGCCAAGGAAATATGGTTCGGCGAATGACAATTCGACGCCGCGGGTGCGCTGACCGTATGTGACGGTCGCCTTGGCGAACTGACCTCGGCCCAACAGATTGCGTTCACCGACGCTCGCCTCTGCCAGCCAGCCGTCGGCTGTCGAATAGCCGCCGGAGACCGAGAACTGACCGGTCGACTGCTCCTCGACATCGACATTGACCACCACGCGATCCGGCGCCGAGCCGGGTTCGTTGGTGATCTTGACCTTCTTGAAGTAACTGAGATTGTTAAGGCGCCGTTCCGCGCGGTCGATCAGCGCGCGGTTATAGGCGTCGCCTTCCCCGATATCGAATTCGCGCCGGATCACATAGTCGCGGGTGCGGGTGTTGCCCCGGATATTGAGGCGCTCAATGTATACGCGCGGACCTTCTTCGGCGACGAAACTAATACCGATCGTTTTGGTTTCGGAATTGCGGTCACCGCGCGGGCGCACGGTAGCGAACGCATAACCGCGCTTGGCGGCTTCGATGCTCATGCCTTCGACGGTTTTCTCAACCATCTCGGCGTTGTAAACATCGCCAGGGCTAACCTTCAGCTTCGAACGAAGCGAATTCGGGTCAATCGCCTGAACATTGGATACGACGTCGACTGCGCCGACGTGGTATTGCGCACCCTCGTCGATCGTGAAGGTGACGTTGAAGCCTTTTTTGGAGGGGTCATATTCGCCGACCGCCGACACGATGCGGACGTCGGCGTAACCGTGTTTGAGATAGAATCGCCGAAGCAGATCCCGATCTGCTTCGATGCGGTCCGGGTCGTAAATATCCGTGGTCTGCAAGAAGCTAAGGAGATTGCTTTGCGCGGTCTTGATCTCATCCTTCAGGCGAAAGCTGGAATAAGCCTTGTTGCCGACAAAGGTAATCGACTTGATGCCGGTCTTGTTGCCTTCAGTAATTTCGAACACCAGGTCGACGCGATTATTGGGAAGCTCGATGATCTTCGGCTCGACCCGCACGTCGAACCGTCCGCTGCGGTGATAGATATCAATGATGCGCTGCACATCGGACTGCACCACCGGCCGGGACAGTGTTCCGCGCGGCTTTGACTGCATTTCCGTGGCAAGTTGCTCGTCCTTGGCCTTCTTGTTTCCCTCGAAAGCCACCCGGTTGATCACCGGATTTTCAATGACGGTGACGATGAGACGACCGCCAGAATTATTGATCCGGACATCCTGGAAAAGACCGGTCGCGATCAGGGCCTTGAGCCCCTCGTCGATCTGGACGGCGTCTAGTTGCCCATTCGGGCCGGGCTTGAAATAGGAGCGGACGGTTTCAGACTCCACTCGCCGGTTGCCCTCAACCACGATCGAGCGCGTGGATTGGGCCACCGCCACATCTTGCGCTGCAATGCTGATCGCTGCGGTAGAGACAATAAGCCCGCCGAGGACTAACCAAACAAACGCCAGTCCTCGAACAAATCGCACACCAAGACCCATGCGCAACGCGCCCTTATTCTAAGCGGTCGCCCCGCTCACGGATTCGACCGGCTGTTGGGCCAGCTTTGGCGAGTTTTTACAGCGTTTTCGTGGCGCTGCAAACGTTCTTCCCCAGCAAATTCCCTTTTACCCTCAAAAAGTTGCCGAATAGCAACGATTACGAGGTCCACAAATGCAGCACGCCTTTTATGTCGTTAAATGTCGCAAAAACCATCAACATCACGACCAGCGCCAACCCAATTCGAAACCCAACCTCCTGGGCGCGCTCGGACAGTGGTTTGCCACGGATCGCCTCAATGGCATAGAATAAAAGGTGACCGCCGTCGAGCAACGGGATCGGGAAAAGGTTGAGCAAGCCAATAGACACCGAAAGCACCGCTGCCAAATGAATGAGCGGCACGAAGCCGGCGGTCGCCACCTGCCCTGAAACCTGTGCGATGCGGATCGGACCGCCGAGTTGGTCAGCCGCTTCGCGACCGGCAAAGATTCCGGCAATGTAGGAGATCGTGCGGTCGACCACGAACCAGGTTTCTTCGGCGCCCATGACGATCCCCGACAGCGGCCCGACGCGTTCGGTCTTGATGTCATCAGCCGCCATCGAGCGGCTGATCCCGAGCACGCCAATGCGATGTACGTTGCCAAAGCTGTCCTTAAGTTCTTTCAGCGCCGGGATCGCCTTGAAGGTGAGATGACTGGCGCCCCGTTCAACGTCGATCGACAACGTTTCACCCGCGCTGCTACTGACGATCCGCTGCATGTCGGCGAAGCTATCGATCTTGCGTCCATTGATCGCGGATACAAGATCGCCCGGCTTGAATCCCGCGGCGGAAGCGGCACTCTCGGGCTGCACCGCATCGACCCGCGCACTGGTCGTCTGCTTGCCAAATAGCATGAAAATGCCGGCAAAAATGACAATCGCGAGAATGAAGTTGGCGATCGGGCCGGCGGCGACAACGGCGGCGCGCGAAGCGACCTTTTGACCGGCAAAACTCTCCCGCTTGTCGGCTTCATTCATGCCGGCAAGCGCGCTCTGATCGGGCGCACTGGCCGCATTTTCGTCGCCGAGAAACTTCACGAAGCCGCCGAGCGGCACCGCGGCGATTTTCCAGCGGGTACCATGACGGTCATTAAAGCCGGCAAGCTCGGGTCCGAAGCCGATCGAAAACACCAGAACCCGGATACCGCACCAGCGCGCCACCAGAAAGTGGCCTAGCTCGTGGAAAAACACGACAATAGTAAGAACGAAAAGAAACGGGATGATGTAACCGATAACGCCACCCCCGAGCGCGCTTAGCGCGCCGACGAAATCAAAACCCATCACCACCACCCCGATGCCGCCGATTTGGCGTCTTGTCCCCGGTCAGAACTGCCTAAGATGCGTTTACGGCAATTTCGGGCAAGAGCTCCGAGGCCAGCGATCTTGAGATATGGTCAACGGCCAAGGCCGCATCGAGCCCGGCCGGCTCCGCAAGCATCCCACGCCGGCCGGCCGCTTCCAAAGTCGCCTCGACCAGCCTGGATATACCGCTGAAACCAAGCGCTCCGGTCATGAAGGCCGCAACCGCGACTTCATCGGCGGCATTGAGCACGGTCGGTGCTGCGCCGCCCATTTCCAGCGCCTTGCGGGCGAGCGCCAAAGCCGGAAACCGGGTCAAATCCGGCTCCTCAAAGCCCAGATTGCCGACCCGTGCCAAATCGAGACGCGGAGCCGGCGCGCTCATGCGCAAGGGCCAAGCCAGACAATGCGCGATCGGAATGCGCATATCGGGCGCTCCGAGCTGCGCCACCATCGAACCATCGCGGAACTCAACCAATCCGTGAACCACGGACTGCGGATGCACCAGGACGTCGATCTCCTCTGAAGGCAGCGCAAACAAATGATGCGCCTCGATCAATTCGAGACCTTTGTTCATCAACGTTGCGGAATCGATGGTCACTTTAGGGCCCATCGACCAATTCGGATGGCGCAAGGCCTGTTCGGGTGTCGCGGCGTCGATCGCCTCACGTGTCCAGGTGCGGAATGGCCCGCCCGACGCGGTAAGAATGATCCTCTTGACGTCCGAGCGTTCGCCGGCCGTGAGCGCCTGAAAGATTGCATTATGTTCGGAATCGACCGGCAGCACGGTGGCGCCGGTAGCGGCAGCCCGGCGCATGAATAGCGCGCCGGCGCACACCAGACATTCCTTATTGGCGAGCGCGATGGTTGCACCGCGCTCGATGACGGCAAGCGCTGAGTTAAGGCCGCCGGCGCCGCTGATCGCCGCCATCACCCATTCGGCCGGGCGCTGTGCCGCTTCGACGAGCGCATCGGGGCCAGTGGCTGCCTCAATGCCGGTGCCCGACAAGGCATCCTTGAGGTCTCGATAGGCGATGGCCTCCGCAACGACGGCAAACTTCGCGTCGAGTTCGCGCGCCAGCTTGGCCAACGCCGCGGCATTGCGGCCGGCAGTTACAGCCTCGACGCGATAGCTCGCGCGATGATGCCGCAACAGGTCGATCGTGCTCGCGCCTATGGAGCCTGTCGCTCCGAGAATGCTGACGCTGCGCACCGGAGTTGCCGGAACCGACTGTGATCTCGCGAGGCTTGTTGTCATTCCGTCACCATAACAGCAATCCGCGCGCCGTCGCGTCGAAACCGCCGCGCGCAATGCCGATGAGCGCAGCTACCAGCGCCGCGGCCCAGAATCCGTCGAGCCGGTCCATGACGCCGCCGTGCCCCGGAATCAAATGACCAGCGTCCTTGGCGCCGAAATGCCGCTTAAGGGCGGATTCGAACAAATCGCCGACCTGCGAAGCGACCGATAACACCAGAGCGACGCCGATTAACGCCAACACTTTGCTTTCCGGCAGGTAACGTGCGGCGACTATCGCCACGATCACCGCGCTCCCAGTACCGCCAAACGCTCCGCTCCAGGTTTTTTTCGGACTGATCGAGGGCGCGAGCTTGGGCCCGCCGAACGCACGGCCGGCAAAGTAAGCGGCGATGTCGGTCGCCCAGACCGCCGCAAAAATAAACAGCATTGCAGAAAATCCGTATTGCGCGTCGTGCCGCAATGAACTGGGCGCCAACAGCAGCACGCCGGCATAAAAAACACCGGCCATCATCCAGGCCCAGCGATTGCGCGCCGGTCCAGTTAACACGGCCCATTCCCACAATACCGCAGCCGCGGCGAGCGCGAAAAACCCAGCGAAATAGACGCCCCCGAAATAAGCCGCCGCTATCGCAATCGGCGCCAGAACAAGCGCCGAAAGAATCCGGGTGGCGAGATTGCCGAGGCGGGCCGCCGCCCTGTCGTTGCTCACCAGCTTACAATCCGGTCTGCGCAACCAAGCCGCCGAAGCGGCGCTCGCGGCGGCGATATTCGAGAATGGCGGCTTCCAGCGCGGCACGGTCGAAGTCTGGCCAATTGATCGGCAAAAACACCAGCTCGCTGTAGGCCGACTGCCACAACAGGAAATTCGACATCCGCTGCTCACCGCTAGTACGGATGATCAGGTCCGGGTCGGGCACATCCGGCGCGTCGAGGAAATCGCCGATTCTATCGGCATCGATCTTATTTGGTGAAAGCTCACCCCGGGCAACCGCCTCGCTCATGCGCTTGAAAGCACGCGCGACCTCCTGGCGCGCCCCGTAATTGAAGGCGACGATCAAAGTCAGCCCCGTATTGCCGCGCGTGAGTTCTTCCGCTTCGGCCAGCAAGCGGCCAATCTCGGAGCTCAAGCCTTCCCTCTCGCCCAGAATGCGCACCCGCACGTTGTTGCGATGCAGATCGGCGAGATCGTTGCGCACAAAACGCCGCAGCAAGCCCATCAACTCGCCGACTTCGGCCGCCGGACGCGACCAGTTTTCCGTACTGAAGGAAAATACAGTGACGTATTGAATGCCGAGTTCGCCGGCGGCACGCACCGTGCGCCGCAGCGCCTCGACACCCCGCCGATGACCCTCGACGCGCGGCAGGCCGCGCGCCGCCGCCCAGCGCCCGTTGCCATCCATGATAATGGCGATATGACGCGGCGCGCCGAATATCGGCTGCGCAGCGAGCGGGATGTCGGCGTCCGGCATACGAACTCGATCCTCAGACGGTGAGGATCTCCTTTTCTTTGGCGGCGAGCGCGTGATCGATATCGGCGATCGCGGCATCGGTCGCCTTTTGGATATCGGCGGAAAAACGATCATGGTCGTCTTTGCTGATCGCGTGGTCTTTCTCGAGCTTCTTCACGACGTCTATGCCGTCGCGGCGGACATGGCGCACGGCGACCTTTGCCGCCTCCGCATATTTATGTCCAACCTTGACCAATTCCTTGCGCCGCTCCTCGTTAAGTTCGGGAATACGCAATCGTAGGGTCTGGCCCTCCGTCGCAGGCGACAGTCCGAGGTTAGCGTTCACGATCGCTTTCTCAACTGCGTGAACAAGCGACTTGTCCCACACGTTGACGGCGATGAGCCGCGGCTCGGGGATGGTTACGGACGCCACCTGGTTCAGCGGCATCATCGCACCATAAGCATCGACAGTGATCGGATCGAGCAGATGCGGCGACGCGCGGCCGGTCCGCAAACCGGAGAGTTCAGTCTTCAGCGCGGCGAGCGAGGCCGCCATCCGGCGCTTGATATCATTGATATCGTGTGTTGCATTGGCCATAGTGCTGCTCTTGGCAATTCCCCGACCTAATTTGACGTCTTCACACCGACCTAACCGACGGTTGTCGCGCGTCCCTTGCCGCGCAGCACAGCTTCGATCGCACCTTTTTCGTGGATCGAAAACACAATGATAGGCGTCCGGTTTTCGCGAGCAAGTGCGAAGGCGGCGGCGTCCATCACTTTGAGGTTTTTCTCCAGCGCCTCTTGGTGAGTCAGGCGCTCGAATCGCGAAGCCTTGGGGTCCTTTTTCGGGTCGGCGCTGTAGACCCCATCGACATTGGTAGCCTTGAGCACCGCCTGCGCGCCGAGTTCGGCGGCGCGCAACACCGCCGTAGTATCCGTCGTGAAATACGGATTGCCGGTACCGGCTGCCAGCAAGACTACCCGGCCCTTGGCGAGATTTTTCAGCGCGCGATTGCGGTTATAGTTCTCGCACACTGTCGGCATGGCGATGGCGGACAGTGTCCGGGCTTCCTTGCCCTTGCGCTCGATCGCCGCCTCGAGCACCAGGCAGTTCATCACCGTCGCCAGCATGCCCATGGTGTCGCCGAC
>JBPCQM010000251.1:0-17609 GCA_050998115.1 Pseudolabrys sp.
GTCATGGACACCGCAGGCATGAAATTCCTCCCAATTCGGGCGATTTGCCCTTTTTTGAGCCTCAAACAAAAGCGGCAGCCGTAGAGGCGCCAAAACCCGCTGGTTTCCCGCTTTTGAACCGGCGCAAGTCTGAACCGAGGCCGCGGGGCGGGTCAAGGCGCCTACCGCGTATGGCTTGCCTATGCAGACTGCGGGCGGATCAGGGCGTTCCGCTCACCGCTTTGGCGAAATTGGCGAAAAAGTCGTCGGCAATTTTTTTCGCCGCGCCGTTGACCAGGCGTTGGCCAAGCTGGGCGAGCTTACCGCCGATCTGCGCCTCGACATTGTAGGTGAGCAGCGTACCGCCATCCTTTTCGATGAGCGAAACCGTGGCGCCGCCTTTGGCAAAACCGGCGACACCGCCATCGCCTTCGCCGGAAATCTTGTAGCCATTTGGTGGATCGAGGTCGGTTAGGTGCACCTTGCCCTTGAACCGCGCCTTGACCGGGCCGATCTTGGTGGTGGCGACCGCCTGCATTTCGGTGTCGGACAGCTTGGTCAACTCCTCGCAGCCGGGGATGCAGGCCCTTAGCGTGTCGGCGTCGTTAAGTTTTGCGTAGACCGCCTCCCGCGAAGCCGGAAGCTGCACTTCGCCGGTCATCGTCATCGCCATCGCACAACTCCATCACCGTAAGCGCGTAAGATTGGACTTAGCCCCTCAACGGGTTGCTGAAAAGGGCTTTGCAGCGCGACCAGCACCGCTTTAGGGTGCCGCGCCAATAGATAGAGTACGGGAGAGCGCACCATGGCGATGATCGACACCAATAGCACCAAGATCAATGTTGAGGTCGAAGGACCCGCTGACGCCCCTGTATTGATGCTGTCGAACTCGCTCGGCACTAATCTGCATATGTGGGATCCGCAGATGCCGGAATGGTCGAAGCGCTTTCGCGTCGTGCGTTACGACCGGCGCGGCCACGGCAAATCCGCCGTGCCGGCCGGGCCTTACTCGATGGAGATGCTCGGCCGCGACGTGCTTGGCATTCTTGATGCGCTTAAGATCAAGAAAACCAACTGGTGTGGCCTTTCGATGGGCGGCATGGTCGGGCAGTGGCTCGGGGCCAACGCCCCGGACCGCATTGAAAAGTTGGTGCTGTGCAACACCACATACTTTTACCCTGACAAATCGCCGTGGGCCGACCGCATCAAAATGGTGCGCGATAAAGGCCTACCCTCGATTGTCACCGGCAACATGGAGCGTTGGTTCACCAAAGGCTTCCGCGACAAAAATCCCGACGTGGTGAAACAACTCACCGAGCATTTCACCGCGACCAAGCCCGATGGCTATGTCGCCTGCGTCGAAGCAATCCGCGACATGGACCACCGAGTTCTGCTGCCAAAAATCAAGGCTCCGACGCTGATCATTGCCGGCAAGAATGATCCGGCGACCACGGTGGTGATGGGCGAATATCTGCGCGACAATATCCCCGGCGCGAAAATGGTCGTGCTCGACGCCGCGCACATTTCGAATGTGGAGCAGTCAAACCTTTATACTCAAACCGTGCTCGATTTTCTCCAAAGCTAGGCGCCAATATGGACGACAAGGAGCGCCACGAAAAGGGCATGGCGAAGCGCCGCAAGGTGCTCGGCAACGCCTGGGTCGACAAGTCGATCGCCAACAAGACGCCATTCAATTCAGATTTCCAGGACTTCATCACCCGCTATGCGTGGGGCGACCTGTGGCAGCGGCCGCATTACGACGAGCGCACGCGCCGTATCTTGGTGATCGGCTCGATGGTGGCGCTCGGCCACTGGGACGAGTTCCGGCTGCACGTGCGCGCGGCGCTTACGGAAGGAGGCTTTTCCGCCGACGACATCAAGGAAATCATCCTGCAGCAGGCGATTTATTGCGGCGTACCGGCCGCTAACCACGCCTTCAAGGCAGCCGCCGAGGTCCTCGCCGAGACTGGCAAATCGAAATAGCATCACAGTGCGCTGACAGGCTCGTCATTTCCGGTTGATTTAGTGCCATGATAGCTCGCTGCCGATCCGCAGGGGAAAATCATGGCCAAGATCAAAGTGCGAAAAGGAATGCCGAGCGCCCAGCTCGGCAAGGATGAATTCAAAAAGCGGTTTCTGACAAATTTCTACGACCCGGCCTTCGAAACGGTCAAACGAGAGCTCGACAAAGTAGCCGAGGTGGCTTGGGACGGCTACAAGGAATACCGCAAATCGCCGCGCACCGTGAAAGCCGGCAAGAATTTCTCCGATCCGGATTACGATCTTTCGATCGAATGGCTCGATACGCATAAGGCGGTCGATGCCGCCGAGCGGCAGCAAAAAAGCCGCAAGGGCTCCTCGCGCATGCTTCTTGGTAACGGCTCATCCCGTAGCGAGCACACCTGCCCCGGCGAGATGTCGAAGACGTGGCGTTTGGCAAAGATCGCGCAGCATACGATCGAGAAGACTCGAGGCTTCGAGGTTGAGTTGCTCGACCTGTCACTGCTGACGTCGGAATACGGCCGCAAGATTTATCCATGCAAGGCTTGTGTCTCGACTGCGCAGCCGCTGTGTCATTGGCCGTGCTCTTGCTATCCCAACCACGCCATCGGGCAGACCAGCGACTGGATAAACGAGATTTATCCAAAGGGGGTGGCGGCGCATGGCGTGATGATCATCACGCCGGTCAACTGGTACCAGGCAACCTCGCCGCTCAAGCTGATGATCGACCGTCTTGTTTGCGGGGATGGCGGCAACGCAGACCCGACGACAACCCACGGCAAGGATGCCGCCAAAGCCAAGGAAATCGAGCTCAAAGGCTGGCCCTATCCGCGCCACCTCGCCGGCCGGGCGTTTTCAGTCGTCGTGCATGGCGACGCCTCGGGCACTGAAAACCTTCGGCGAATTCTGACCGACTGGATGGAAGACATCGGCATGATCGCGTCCGGTCATCTTGGCCATATCGATCGCTTCATCGGCTATCTGGAGCCTTATGCGACCAGCCACGACGATCTCGACAAAGACAAGGACTTGCAGGAGGACGTGCGCACCGCCGCGCAGGCCCTGGTCAATGCCGTCAAAATGCTGCGCAAAGGCGAACTCAAGCCGCCCGATCGCGGCCTGCATGAGGCAAGACCCAAGTAAATAGGATCGAAATGACGGGGCACAAAAACAACGAGCCGCCCGGAGGCCGCCCGTTCCGTCCCACGCTTTAATTTCAGATTAGCGCCACGGTGCATACCAGACGCGCGCCGGCCTCGCGGACAATTCGATCTCGCCGCCGGCCCTTTCAGTCTCCGCCCTGGATTGCGCCGATCGCTCGAAAATCAGCAGCGCGGCGGCAAGGCCCGCAAGCAAGAGCTGCAGCAACTGCTCGCGGATAAGGTCGGCATTTTCGGTCCAGAGCGCTGGCGCGATCGAGACGATCGTGATCGCAACTGCCAGCATTAGTCCGCCCTCCAGAACGCCGGCGTCAGACGTGCCGGAAATCAGCGAGCGGAAGCGCTCGAAGATGTGCACGGCGCAGGCGCCGGCGACCACCAGCTTGAGGGCGCCAAACATGGCTGCCAATTTGATCAAGGCTTCCGGCCCGAGGTTGAGGAAGCGGCCGAGGCCGAACAAGGTCTGTGAGCGCCACACATCGTCGAGCCCATAAGTGGGCGACGTTAGAATTCGCAACGCATCGAATCCCCAGAACAGCGCGAAATACAGCGAAATTGCCAGGATCGCCGCAACCAGAGCGCCTTGAGTGCGCATGAATGCCCTCCGTCTTTCGGAGATGGCGTAATCACTTCAAATGCGAACTTCAAAGCAAACCGAAATTTTACCTTACCCGTTAAGCCCGAGCCGACGCCTCCGACGCGGTTAACGCTGCCGCTGTCCGCGGCTTTCCACGCAAAAGGAAGCCCCGCCGGGGCGGGGCTTCCTAAACCACCAAAGCGCGAATTAGCGGTTCTGGTTGTTCTGGTCTTGCTGGCCGGGCTTCTGCCCACCCTGCTGCTGGCCACCTTGCTGCTGCTGGCCGGGCTTCTGGCCACCACCCTGCTGCTGGCCGGGCTTGTCGTTGCCCTGCTGCTGCTGGTTCTGGCCGCCTTGGTTCGGATTTTGGTTCTGGGTCATTTCACTTTCCTCTCCACTTCGACGCATCGAAGTCTTGGTTGGTCGTCGTTGGCTCGAAATCCCGCCCCGACCTTCCATCAACGCAGAACGTTGCCGGGTTGTTCCCTCACATCGAAAGCGAGGGAACTTGTGCCGAGCTCGCGGTTTTCCGTTGCATGTTGTCACCTTTGCAGGCGCCGGACAGCGGAAGCACAGACTATTGGCGCTCGGCGTCACTTTGGGCGTCGCGAAATGGCTGCGTTAGCATCCGATCGAGACGCTGTTCGCTAATGTCGCGAAAAATCGGCAACCCAATCACAATCCCGCTTTCTCCCGCCGCCGGGTCATTGCGATAGGTTCCGAACAGGCGATCCCACCACGGCAAATTAAAGCCAAAATTGCTGTCGGTCTCGGCACGCAGCGTGGAATGATGCACCTGGTGCATTTGCGGCGTTACTACAATCCAGCGAGCGATGCTCTCAAGCATCGGCGGCAGCGCGACGTTGCTGTGATTGAACATCGAGGTCGCGTTCAGCGCCACCTCAAAAGCCAACAACGACAGCGGCGACACGCCAAGCACGACAACCGCTGCAATCTTGATAAGCAGGGACAGCAAAATTTCCAGCGGATGAAACCGCACCCCGGTGCTCACGTCGATGTCGAGATCGGCATGGTGCATGCGGTGCAAGCGCCAAAGTACCGGCACGTAGTGGAAGGCGCGATGCTGCAGATAGATGACGAGATCCAGAGCAATGAATCCAGCGGCGAAGCCCGCCCAATAAGGCAACGCCAGAGCATGAAACGCGCCCCATCCGCGCTCCTGCACAACGAGCGCAACCCCGAACGCAGCCGTCGGAACCAGCAAGCGCAAAAGGAGAATATCAGCGGCCAGGACGCCAAAATTGCCCGGCCAGCGCGACTTGCGTCCGACCAGCAATCGGCGGCGCGGCGCCAGCCATTCCCAAGCGGTCATGGCAGCCAACACGGCTGCGAAGCTGCCAATGCGGATTACGATTTCGATGGCCGGCGTCATGATTTTGATACCTGATAACACGATTGCCTGGCGGCGTTGCCGGTCTTGGAACCCCCTGTTAAGACTCAAAGCTGGGGGCGGCGGCCAGGATTGGCGTGAGGGGATCTACTCGATATTATGGAAGTTTTCATCCAACAACTCATCAATGGCATCACGCTCGGCTCGATCTACGGATTGATCGCGATCGGCTACACGATGGTGTTCGGCATCATCGGGATGGTGAACTTCGCGCACGGCGACGTGTTCATGGTGTCGGCCTTCATCGCGCTGATCGCATTTCTCATTCTCACCACCTGGCTGGGCGTCACCTCGATCGCGCTCGCTTTGTTCATCGTGCTGATCGTGGCGATGGTTTTCACCTCAGTGGTGAACTGGACCATTGAGCGCATCGCTTATCGCCCGCTGCGCGGCTCGTTCCGCTTGGCGCCGCTGATTTCGGCAATCGGCATGTCGATCTTCCTGTCGAATTTCGTCCAGGTCACGCAAGGCCCGCGCAACAAGGCAACGCCGCCGATGGTGCAAGGCGAGTTCGTGCTCTGGACCAAAAATGACTTCGCGGTGACGTTGTCCTACAAGCAACTCATCATCTGGGGCGTCACCGCAGTGCTGCTGTTCGCGTTTTGGTACCTGGTCAGCAAAACGTCGCTCGGCCGCGCCCAGCGCGCCTGTGAACAGGACCAGAAAATGGCGGCGCTGGTCGGCGTCGATGTCGACCGCACGATCTCGATGACCTTCGTCATCGCCGCCGCGCTCGCCGCCGTCGCCGGCACGCTCTACCTGATGCATTACGGCGTCGTGAGTTTTTCCGACGGTTTCGTGCCGGGGGTCAAGGCTTTCACCGCGGCGGTTCTCGGTGGCATCGGCTCGCTGCCCGGCGCCGTGGTCGGCGGCATCCTGATCGGTCTGATCGAGACCATGTGGTCGGCGTATTTTTCCATCGACTACAAGGATGTCGCGGCGTTCGGCGTGCTTGCCGTCACGCTGATTTTCCTGCCGCAAGGCCTGTTTGGCCGGCCGGACGTCGAAAAGGTGTGACATGGCCGCGCCCGCGCAAAGCGAGCGCATCGATTTTACCCGCGCATTGCGGGACGCCGGCGTTACCGCGCTGCTGGCGTTTGGTCTTTTCCTGCCGCTGATCGGCTTCCAGACCGTCTCGAATATCAGCAACGAACTCGTCCTGCATACGCGCTGGCCGCTACTGTTCTGGGTGGTGGCGATCATTGCCGCTGCGCGGCTGTTCTACTCATTGGTGCTGGTGCCGTTCGCGGCGCGCCGCCGGGCGCTGGCAAGCCGCCGGCCCCTCGCTCTGCCGCGATCCTTCACGCGCTGGTTCACACCGTTCGCGATCGGTTTTGTCGTCGCTTATCCGGTCATTGTTATTGCCATGACCGGGCTTGGCGGCTCGGTGAAATGGATCGACAATTTCGGCATCCAGATTCTGATCTATGTGATGTTGGGCTGGGGACTCAATATCGTGGTCGGCCTCGCCGGCCTGCTCGACCTCGGTTACGTCGCTTTCTACGCGGTCGGCGCCTATTCCTATGCGCTACTGGCCAAGACTTTCGGTCTGTCGTTTTGGCTGCTGTTGCCGCTGGCCGGCATCCTGTCGTCGTTTTGGGGCATCCTGCTCGGCTTCCCGGTGCTGCGGCTGCGCGGCGACTACCTCGCCATCGTCACGCTGGCGTTCGGCGAAATCATCCGATTGATCCTGATCAACTGGGTGCCCGTGACCAGTGGCTATGCGGGCATCAGCGGCATCCCGCGCCCGACTTTTTTCGGTATTCCATTCAACGCCAACGATGATGGTTTTGCCGCGGTTTTCGGGCTGGAATTCACCCCGGTCTATCGGGCGATATTCCTCTATTATGTGATCCTCGCGCTCGGGCTGCTGACGGCTTTCGTCACCGTCCGGCTGCGGCGATTGCCGGTCGGCCGGGCCTGGGAAGCGTTGCGCGAGGATGAGGTCGCCTGCCGCTCGCTCGGCATAAATACGACGAGCACCAAGCTCACCGCTTTCGCGATGGGTGCGATGTTCGCGGGCTTCGCCGGTTCGTTTTTCGCGGCGCGGCAAGGCTTCATCTCGCCGGAGTCTTTCACCTTCCTGGAATCGGCGACCATCCTCTCGATTGTCGTGCTCGGCGGCATGGGCAGCCAGATCGGCGTGGCAATCGCTGCGATCGCCATGATCGGTGGCACCGAGATCATGCGCGAGCTCGAGTTCCTCAAGCGGATTTTCGGCGATTCGTTCGATCCGACTCAATATCGCATGCTGCTGTTCGGTTTCGCTATGGTGCTGATCATGATCTGGAAACCGCGCGGCCTGATCGCGACGCGCGACCCGTCGGTGTTCCTCAAAGAGCGCAAGACGATCTCGGCCGAACTGGTCAAGGAAGGCCACGGCTGATGACCCCCGAACCCGTGCTTCGCGTCGAGCATCTCAGCATGCGCTTCGGCGGTCTGGTTGCGGTCGACGATCTTTCTTTCGAGGTTGCGGAGGGAACCATCACCGCGCTGATCGGGCCGAACGGCGCCGGCAAAACCACGGTGTTCAACTGCATCACCGGTTTTTATAAGCCGAGCCAGGGCCGCCTGGCGATGCGGCATGGCTCGCCGCAAATCTGGCAGCAACTGGACGTCTTGACCGAGAACGGCAGGCGCGACCTGACGCGCGCCGAAGGTGCACTTTATCTGCTCGAGCGTATGCCGGAATATCTGGTCACGCAAAAAGCCCGCGTCGCCCGCACGTTCCAGAACATCCGGCTGTTTCCCGGTATGACGGCGCTGGAAAATCTCATGGTGGCGCAGCACAACGTGCTGATGATCGCGTCGGGCTTTACCTTTCTCGGCGTGCTCGGTTTTCCGTCTTACGGCCGCGCCGAGCGTGCCGCAATCGACAAAGCGAAAATGTGGCTGGACCGCATCGGGCTCACCGAACGCGCCGACGATCCGGCCGGCGATTTGCCGTATGGCGCGCAACGGCGGCTCGAAATCGCGCGCGCGATGTGCACCGATCCGGCCTTGCTCTGCCTCGACGAGCCTGCCGCCGGGCTGAACCCGCGCGAAAGCGCCGAACTCAACGAATTGCTGCTGGCGATCCGCAAGGAGCATCGCATCACCATCCTGTTGATCGAGCATGACATGTCGGTGGTGATGGGGATTTCCGACCGGATCGTCGTACTCGATTACGGCGTCAAGATTTCCGACGGCACGCCCGACTTCGTGCGTAACGATCCGAAAGTGGTGGCGGCCTATCTGGGCGTTGAAGACAAGGACGTCGCCAAGGTCGAAGCGGAGGTCGGATTGTGACCACCGGGCTCCTCTCGGTTCAAGGCGTCAAGACCTTCTACGGCCGCGTGATGGCCCTCAAGGGCGTCGACATGGAAGTTCAGGACGGCGAGATCGTTACATTGATCGGTGCCAATGGCGCCGGAAAATCCACGCTGATGATGACGATTTGCGGCGACCCGCGGGCGCGTGAGGGTTCGATCGTATTCAACGGCACCGACATCACGCAAATGCCAACCCACGAAATCGCCCGGCTCAAGCTGTCGCAGGCGCCGGAGGGCCGGCGTATCTTTTCGCGCATGAGCGTGCTGGAAAATCTGCAAATGGGCGCGATCGTCGCCGACAAGGCGCAGTTCGACCACGACCTTGAGCGCATTCTCGCGCTGTTCCCGCGCCTGAAGGAGCGCATCTCGCAACGCGGCGGCACGCTCTCGGGCGGCGAACAGCAAATGTTGGCGATCGCGCGTGCGTTGATGAGCCGGCCGCGGCTCCTTTTACTTGACGAGCCTTCGCTCGGCCTTGCGCCGCTGATCGTGCGGCAAATTTTTGATGCGATCCGCCTGC
The DNA here is from genome assembly GCA_050998115.1 of Pseudolabrys sp. Classification (GTDB taxonomy): domain Bacteria; phylum Pseudomonadota; class Alphaproteobacteria; order Rhizobiales; family Xanthobacteraceae; genus Pseudolabrys. Next base: position 8,960 of record JBPCQM010000251.1, read on the forward strand.
TCAACCGCCAGGATAAGCTCACGGTATTCTTGGTCGAGCAGAATGCGTTTCACGCCCTCAAGCTCGCGCACCGCGGTTACGTGATGGTAAACGGCGAGATCACGCTGTCCGGCACCGGCGCCGAATTGCTCGACCGGCCCGAAATCAAGGCGGCCTACCTGGAAGGCGGCCGGCACTGATGGACCAGATCTCCACCGCGTTCTCGATCCCCGAACTGCTTTATGAAGAAGATTTCGGCGTTTTCCTGCTGGTCACGGTGGCGCTGGGCGGCGGCGGCGCCTGGTTGACCGGCCGCGCCATCGCCGGGACCTGGCGGCCGGTCTGGCAAGTCATCGTCTATACGTTCGTGCTGGGGGCCGCGGTGCGCTTTTTCCACTTCTCGTTGTTTGGCGGCACCCTGTTGTCGCTGCACTACTATCTGGTCGACAGCGCCGTATGCCTCGCGTTCGGGCTGGCCGGCTTTCGCATGACGCGGGTCCGGCAGATGGTAGAGCAGTATCATTGGCTCAATATGAGCAGCGGGCGGCTAGGCTGGCGCCGCAAATCGCCCTGAGGTAGCCTTTAATACCGAGAGAGGGCGTTCCGCGGTTTTTACAAGAAGGAGTTCAAGATGAAGAAACTAACCACACTTACCCTGGCGCTGGGCATCGGACTGGCGCTCGGTGGCACTGCCGTCGCACAGATAAAGATGGGCGTCGAAATACCGGCTACCGGGGCGAATGCCGCGTTCGGCGCGCAGATCAAGAACGGCGCCGACCAGGCGATCACTGATATCAACGCTGCCGGTGGCATCATGGGGCAGAAAATTTCGGTTCAGTACGGCGATGACGCCGCTGACCCCAAGCAGGGGGTTTCGGTCGCCAACAAATTCGCTGCCGACGGCGTCAAGTTCGTGATCGGCCCGTTCAATTCCGGTGTCACCATACCGGCGTCGGAAGTCTATCAGGAAAACGGCATCCTTGAGGTAACGCCGTCCGCGACCAATCCGAAGATCACCGAACGCGGCATGTGGAACATCTTCCGCACCTGCGGCCGTGACGATCAGCAGGGCGCTGTCGCAGCGCAGTACATCATGAAGAACATGAAGGGCAAAAAGATTGCCATCGTGCACGACAAGACCACCTACGGTCAGGGCCTCGCCGACGAGACCAAAAAGGCGCTGAACAAAGGCGGCGTGAAGGAAGTGCTCTACGAAGGCATCAATGTCGGCGAGAAGGATTTCTCCGCGCTGGTGTCGAAGATCAAGCAGTCCGGCGCCGATCTCGTCTATTGGGGCGGCCTGCACACGGAAGGCGGCTTGATCGTGCGCCAGATGCGCGACGCCGGCGTCAAAGCTCCGATGATGGGCGGCGACGGCATCACCACCGACGAGTTCGCCCAGATCGGCGGACCCGGCACCGAGGGTACGCTGATGACCTACGGCCCCGATGCGACCAAGAATCCGGCGGCGAAAGACGTCGTGGCGAAGTTCAAAGCCAAGAACTTCAATCCGGAGGCCTACACGCTCTACAGCTACGCGGCGGTGGAGATCATCAAGCAGGCGGCGGAAGCTGCGAAGTCGCTGGATCCGAAGAAAGTCGCGGAGAAGATGCACTCCGGCATGAAGTTCAAGACCGTGATCGGCGACATCTCCTATGACAAGAAGGGCGACCTCACCAAGCTCGATTACGTCATGTACATCTGGAAGAAGGACGCCAGCGGCAAGATCACCTACGTCGAAATGCCGGCGTCGGCCACCAACTAAATCACCACGTTTCGAGAGCGCCCGCCCCTCGCCGGGCGGGCGTTTTCTTTGGCTCAACCAATCTTTCCGAGCGCCGGAAAAGCTTCCAGAAGCCACACGCTCATGGTGCCGACGCTGCCGGTGAGGAACGCGATGCCGGTGAGAACCAGCAGCGCGCCCATGGTTTGCTCGACCCGCAGCATGTGTTTGCGAAACCGCGCCAGAAATGCCGCGAATGGCTCGATGGCAAAAGCGGCGACGATGAACGGTATACCCAAGCCAAGCGAATAGACCGCCAGCAGGCCGGCGCCCTTGCTCACCGTCTGCTCGGATGCCGCCACCGCCAGGATCGCCGCGAGGATCGGGCCGATGCAGGGCGTCCAGCCGAACGCGAAGGCCAGCCCCATTACATAGGCGCCCCACAACCCCACCGGCTTGGCTATCGTGGCGCGCTTTTCCCGGTACAGCAGCGCGATCTTGGTGAGCCCGAGGAAATGCAGGCCCATCACAATGATGACGATGCCGGCGATGGTGGCGAGCGGCCCGGAATAGGCGCGGACGAGAGAGCCGACCGCGCTGGCGCTGGCGCCTAGCGCCACGAACACCGTTGAGAAGCCGAGCACGAACAGCGCGGCGGCGATCACGGTATCGCGGCGAACCAGCGGTTCGGGCTCCTTGTCGGCGAAGCGTTCGAGCGAGGTGCCGGCAAGATATACAAGATATGGCGGCACCAGCGGCAGCACGCAGGGCGACAGAAAACTCACCAGCCCGGCGAGCAGCGCGGCGAGGATCGTTACGTCAGGCGACATCGGGAGTCCGGTTTGCGCCGCCTTGATGCGACGCCAGGCGGGCCGATGCAAGCGCCGACTCGCGGTTTCGCCTGAACGTGATCAAAGCGTGATAGGCTCTCGCGGATGACGCAGCGAAGTCTCATTACCGACGTCACCGGCGTGCGGGTCGGCCATGCGCAAGACGAGCGCCTCGGTTCTGGCGTGACCGCTGTCGTGTTTGACACCCCGGTTGCCGCCAGCATCGATGTGCGCGGCGGCGGGCCGGGTACGCGCGAAACCGCGCTGCTTGACCCGGCGCAGACCATCGAAGGCATCGACGCCATTGCTTTGTCCGGCGGTTCGGCATTCGGGCTCGATGCGGCTTCGGGGGTGCAGGCCTATATGCGCGACCAAGGCCGCGGCTTCCAGGTGCGAACCGCGCGCGTACCAATCGTTCCGGCCGCCATTTTGTTCGACCTGCTGGCGGGCGGTGACAAAAACTGGCAGCGCTATCCGCCCTACCGCGAACTCGGCTACGAGGCTGCCGAAAACGCGGGTGTGGATTTCGTGCTCGGCAGCGTCGGTGCCGGCCTTGGCGCTACAACGGTGAATTTCAAGGGCGGCGTCGGTTCTGCTTCTGCCGTGACCGTAAGCGGAATCACCGTCGGCGCATTGGCCGCGGTCAACGCGGCAGGCTCAGTAACGGTCGGCGACGGGCCGCATTTTTGGGCAGCGCCGTTCGAGCAAGGCAACGAATTCGGCGGCCGCGGATTGCCATCGTCATTTCCGGCGGCGGCGCTCGTCATGCGTACCAAGGGCGCGCCGCAGGAGAATACCACGCTGGCCGTGGTCGCAACCGACGCCGAGCTTACCAAGGCGCAATGCAACCGGCTTGCGGTCATGGCGCAGACCGGCTTGGCGCGCGCGATCTATCCGGTGCACACGCCGCTCGACGGCGACGTTACCTTCGCCGCCGCGACCGGGCACAGGCCGCTGGCCGATCCGGTATTCGCGCTCGCCGAGCTCGGCACGCTGGCCGCTAATGTGCTGGCCCGTGCGGTCGCGCGCGGGGTCTATCAGGCAACCGCCCTGGCATTTGCCGGCGCGCTGCCCGCCTGGCATGACCGCCACCGCTGAACCGGGAGCGCATTGGCGCGTTATCGGGCATGCTTTCGTCGGTCATCAAGAATTTCCACTACGACTCCGATCATGCGCGCCTGACGATCACGTTCAACACCGGCCGTGTTTACGAATATTATGCGGTACCGAGTGAAACCCACACCGCCTTTCGGATGGCTTTCTCCAAAGGCACATTCTTCAATACCAAGATCCGCGACCATTACCCCTTCAAGGATGTGACGCCCCGCAGCGTTCAGTTGAACCGCGAGGCACCATAAGGCGAAGGATCGATGTAGGGCGTTGCGCCGCTCATCATGTCGGCAAGGAGCCGTCCGGTCGCCGGGCCGAGCGTGAGGCCCCAATGCGCATGGCCGATCGCTAGCCACAGTCCCTGCTGACCCGGCGCGCGATCGATCACGGGTTTGGAGTCGGGAAAGCACGGCCGCGCACCCAACCAGGTTTTGCCGTCAACCGGCGGGCCGAGCGGAAACAATTCACGCGCCTTCGGCATCAGCCGGTCGAACTGAGCCGGCGTCGGCGCGGCATCGCGGGCGGCAAATTCCGCGCCGGTCGTGAGCCGGATGCCCTGCTCCATCGGAGTAATGACATAGCCGACATCGGTGTCGAGCACCGGCCGCGCCAGCGCCGCGTTGCCTTGGGTGGTGAAATGGCGGTGATAGCCGCGCTTGATGCCGAGTGGCAAATTGATACCGAACTTCGCCAGCAAATCTGGCGCCCACGGCCCCAGCGCAATGACGACCTGATCGGCGTCGAGCGCGCCCTGCTCCGTGTCGACGCGCCAGCGCGTGCCGTTGCGATGCAGGCTTTGCGCGTCGCCGGTTAGCATCACGCCGCCGAGCGCGGCAAAGCGCGCCACATAGGCCCGCGTCACCGCAAGCGGATTGCTGATGCTCGCAGCATTGGGCCAGAACACCGCATGCTCGAATACCGGCGACAGCGACGGCTCAAGCGCGCGCGCTTGTTCGATGTTGAGCCGGTCTAGCGGGATGCCGAACTCGGCAGCGATGTCGAACTCGCGCGCCAGCGAGCGAAAGGTTTCATCGCGCCGGTACAGCTTGAGCCAACCGTTCTTGCGCAGGTAGCGGGTGGCGCCGGCCTCCCGCATCAAAGTTTCGTGCTCGCTGATGGCATGGGAAAACAACGGCCGCACCCGCCGCGCGTGCTCGATCAGGCGTTCCGGCTGCGATGCCTTGCGGAATGCCAGCAACCACGGCGCAACCTGCGGCAAAAATGAAAGGTGATAATTTGCTTCGGTCGCTTGCTTGAACGCGACTCGCAGCAACGCCCGTAAGGTTTTCGGGAAGGTCGCTGGAAAAATCGTATTGGCTTCGATGATGCCGGCATTGCCGTAAGAGGTCGCCTCGCCCGGCGGCGCGCGGTCGACCAGCGCGACCGACACCCCGCGCCGCGCCAATTGCAGCGCGATCGAGGTGCCGACAATGCCGGCGCCGAGAACCATCACATCCGTACGCGCCATCGCCTTTGTTCTCCAACGTCGGCCGGTATTATATGGAATGCCGACGGGAAGCACGCTATTCCTGAACACGTCCGCCGGAGTTTAATCTCGATGGCTGTGTTAAGGCTTGTCGCAGCCGCACTCGCCTTTGTCGGCCGTCACGGCACCATTGCAATCGCGCTATCTATTTTTGCCGGGCTCGCGATACCGCCGCTTGCCGCGGCGTTCCGGCCGATCCTGACCGAAACGATCTTCGTGCTGCTGCTGCTCGCCTTCCTGCGGGTTCGCCCGTCGGCGCTGAGCGGTCTCGCTCGCAAGCCAGGTCTGGTAATTGCGGCAGCGGTTTGGATGATGCTCGCAATCCCGCTAGCTCTGGCGAGCACCTTCCACGCCTTCGGTTTCGAGTTCGCGATGCCGGAGCTTTATCTCATTTTGATCTTGCAGCTGTGCGCGCCGTCCTTAATGGGGTCGCCGGCGCTCGCCGCGCTGATCGGCCTCGACGTCGCGCTCACGCTAGCTACTCTGGTGGTGTGCACCGCGATCACGCCTCTCACCGCTACGCTGTTCGGGCACTTTTTCATCGGCACCTCACTGATCTCGCCGATCGAGTTCGGCGTCCGGCTGTTTGCGCTGATCGCCGGCTCGGCAGCCGCCGCCGCCGCGATCCGCTATGCCGCCGGCGACGACAGGCTCGACGCGCAGCGCGACGCCATCGACGGCTTGAGCGTTCTCGGCATGTTCATTTTTGCCGCCGCGGCGATGGACGGCGTCATTGCGCACACCATCGCCAGTCCCAAGCTAGTCGGCGGTTTGACTGCGCTAACTTTTGCGCTGACGCTCGGCACGGTCGCGCTGACGACGTTGGCGTTTCTGCCAGCGGGGCGCAAACGCGCCTTCGCCATCGGCATCCTCGCCGGCAACCGCAATATTGGCCTGATGCTGGCGGCGACCGGTTTCGCCATTCCAGACCTCGCTTGGCTTTATTTCGGCCTCGCGCAGTTTCCGATTTATTTGCTGCCAGTATTGCTGAAGCCGCTGGCGCGCCGGTTGGAGAATAAGCGTTAACAGGCGCCTGCTTTTTAGCGCGAACGTTGCCCGCACGCGCCGCGCATGTTACGCGAACGGCGCCTGGAGCCCCTATGCGCCCGCTGCTGATTGCGCCTTCGATTCTTGCCGCCGACTTCGCCAAATTGGGCGACGAGGTGCGTGCAATCGAAACCGCGGGCGCCGACTGGATTCATGTCGACGTGATGGACGGGCATTTCGTGCCCAACATCACCGTCGGGCCCGACGTAGTGAAGGCACTGCGTCCGGTCACCAAAAAGACGCTCGACGTTCATTTGATGGTCGCGCCGTGCGATCCTTATCTCGAAGCCTTCGCCAAGGCCGGCTCCGATATCATCACCGTGCATGTCGAGAGTGGGCCGCATGTGCACCGCTCGCTGCAGGCGATCCGCGCGCTCGGCAAAAAGGCCGGCGTGACAATGAATCCGGCGACGCCCGCATCGAGCATCGAGCACCTCATCGACTTGGTCGATCTCATTCTGGTGATGTCGGTCAATCCCGGCTTCGGCGGCCAGGCTTTCATCCCTACGGCGGTCGACAAGATCCGCGATCTGCGCGCCATGGCGGGCGCGCGGCCCATCGACATCGAGGTCGACGGCGGCATCACGGCGGACAATGCGGCCAAGGTAGTGCGGGCCGGGGCGAACGTTCTGGTCGCCGGCTCCGCGGTGTTCAAGGGCGGCAATTACAAGGCCAATATCGCGGCGATCCGGCAGGCCGGCGCCATGGCACGTGGGGAAGCGGCCTAGCCCTCGCTTCTTCGGATCATGACGGCCCAAGGGGTTGGCCCTGAGCGCCACTCCCATACCGCCAGCAACTGATCGAGGTGTCCCGCCTGTTCAAACAGCGGGGGCAACGTCACGTCACGGCCGCCATGGCCGACGATTGTTACATCGTGCGTTGCGGTAAAACGCGCCGGAATCCGCCGCGTCAGCCCCGGATTGGTCACCTGGTGCAATTCCACGACCAGGTCGAAGCCCGCCAACGCGGAAAAACGTGCCGGATCGAGTAGCTCAACTTCGGCGTTTTCAATATCGCAAATGATGAGAGTTTCGCCGGCGGGATAGCTCGCAAACTACTCGCCCCTGAAGAGGCCGCCGACCGACACGCGATCCGTAACGCCGTTGAGTGCCGCGACATTCGTGCAGACCTTCCGTGCCTCCTCGTTAATGTCGAAGACGTGAACTTGCGCCGCCGTCATGCGCAACGCCATTCCGACGGCGTAGTAGCCCTCCGCCATTCCGATATTAACGACGTGGCGATAGCCCCGCTTGATGGCTGCTTCGAGATAAGGATGCAGCTCGCGTTCATAGCTGCCGAGCAGCTTGGGGACGTGGCAACCCTCAGCGGAGCGCTCGACAAAGCGCATGCCCTTGAACGGTCCGGACTGAACATCGGTGCCGACGTCACTGATGATGGAGTTCTGGATCAGATGGCTGCGCCACTTCGAGAGCAGGCGCAGCGCGGCGTCGAGCGCGGCGCGGTCGGCCGCCGGCGCTTCGAGAATCCGCCTCCCCTGCTCTCGAATAGTGGCGTCGAGGTGCACGTAGTCCCTCCCGCCAAAAAACGTAGCAAGCCACCGCCAACGCGGCAATTTTTAACGAATTGAGCTTGTCCGGCCGATCTGCTACCGCTCGCTCGCGCTTTTAACAGGGCCATGTGATGATCCCCCGCTATTCCCGTCCCGAAATGACCGAGGTCTGGTCGGCGGATACGCGCTTTCGCATTTGGTTCGAGATCGAAGCACATGCCGCCGACGCCATGGCGGAACTCGGCGTGATCCCGAAAGACGCCGCCAAGAAGATCCGGGAAAAGGGCAAGACCGCCGAGTTCGATGTGGCGCGCATCGACGCCATCGAGGCGGAAGTAAAGCACGACGTCATCGCCTTCCTGACCCACGTTGCCGAGATTGTCGGGCCGGAGGCGCGCTTCATGCATTCCGGCATGACGTCCTCGGACGTGCTCGACACCTGCTTTAACGTGCAGCTTACGCGCGCCGCCGATATTCTGCTCAACGACCTTGACGCGCTGCTCGCCGCGCTCAAGCGCCGCGCGATCGAACACAAGATGACGCCGACCATCGGCCGCTCGCATGGCATCCATGCCGAGCCAACCACTTTCGGCCTCAAGCTCGCCTACGCCTATGCCGAATTCGACCGCGCCAAGCAGCGGCTGGCGGCGGCCCGCAAGGATGTCGCGACCTGCGCGATTTCCGGCGCAGTCGGCACCTTTGCGCAGGTCGACCCGCGCGTCGAAGCCCATGTCGCCAACGCGATGGGCCTCTCGGTAGAACCGGTATCGACCCAGGTCATCCCGCGCGACCGCCACGCCATGTTTTTCGCAACGCTTGGCGTCATCGCCTCTTCACTGGAACGGCTCGCCGTCGAAATCCGCCATCTGCAGCGCACCGAAGTGCTGGAGGCCGAGGAGTTTTTCTCGGAGAAGCAGAAGGGCTCCTCCGCGATGCCGCACAAACGCAACCCGGTACTGTCGGAA
>JBPCQM010000281.1:0-6752 GCA_050998115.1 Pseudolabrys sp.
GCCTTGATGCGCTCGAGCGCGGCCTGCGCCTTGGCGCGCCTGGGCGCGTCCATCGTTCGCCAGCTGCGAAACGCCGTGGCAAGCCGCGAGGCCACCTGCGGGTTCTTCGGGTCGAGCGCCAGCACGATATCGGCGGTGAAATCGTAACCCGCGCCGTCGGCGCGGTTGAACTGGGTCTGGTTGGCCTGCGCGAACGAGCCGATCAGCGCGCGCACCCGGTTCGGGTTGGCCATCGAGAACGCCGGATGGCTTTCGAGCTTGCGCACGCGGGCGAGCGTCGCGCCTTCCGGGATCATCGCCTGCAGCGTGAACCATTTGTCGACGATCAGCGCGTCGGACGAATAGCGCGCGTAGAAATCGTCCAGCGTCCGCTCGCGCTCCGGCGTATCGGCAAGCGACAAAATGGCGAGCGCGCCGAAGCGCTCGGTCATGTTGTCGGCGGCCTGATATTGCTGCGCGGCGCGCGCAATCGCGTCGCCGCCGCGCGCCGCCACCAGCAGATCGAGGCAGGCATTGCGCAACGAGCGGCGGCCGGCGCTGGCGGCGTCGGGCAAGTAGGTACCGGGCACGGTCATGCGCTGATAGGTGCGCAACAGCTCCCCGGCGAGGCTTTTGCCGAGATCGGCGCGCCAGGCGCGGCGGGCCTGGAAAATCGCATCGGGATCGACGTCGCGGCCGATCTCGCGGGCGAGGTCGGCTTCCGCCGGCATCGCCAAGGCGAGCGCTATAAAAGCCGGTTCCAGTTCGGTGTCGGACAGCGCCGTGCCGAGCGCCGCGATCAACCGATGATCGCGGCGCGGGCTTTGGCCGGCGCGCACGACGGCGACATTGTCGAGCAACAGGCTCTGCGCCAGCGTTTGGATCGCCTGCCAGCGGTTGAACGGGTCGCGGTCATGCGCGGCCAGGAAGCCAAAATCGTCGGGGCTGAGGTCGGTGATCAATTTGATCGGCGCCGAGAAGTTGCGATTGGCCGAAACCACCGGCCGCGCCGCGATATCGGTGAAGGTAAAGCTCTCGCTCGGCTTGGTGAGCAACAGCACGCCGCGCTCCAGCGTATTGCCGTCGGCAAGCCGCAATGGCAGGTCGCGGCCATCGGTCCCCACCAGCCCGGTCACCAGCGGAATCACCATCGGCTGTTTCACCGGTTGGTTCGGCGTCGGTGACAGTGTCTGCGCGCAGTCGAGCGTCAGGGTTTTCGCCTTCGCGTCGTAGCGGCTTTTCACGCTCACCTGCGGCGTGCCGGCCTGCGAATACCAACGCGTGAATTGCGTGAGATCGGTTTCACCAGCGGCGGCGAAACATTGGATAAATTGCTCGACGATGGCCGCATGGCCGTCGTGCCGCTCGAAATACAAATCCATTCCGGCGCGGAATTTTTGCGGGCCGAGCATGGTCGCCACCATGCGCACGATTTCGGCGCCCTTTTGGTAGACCGTGCTGGTGTAGAAGTTGTTGATCTCCTTGTAGAGCTCGGGGCGCACCGGATGCGCCAGCGGCCCGGCATCCTCGATGAATTGCGTGTTGCGCAATCTGCGCACGTCGCCGATGCGCTCGACCGCGCGCGAGCGCTGATCTGCGGAAAATTCCTGGTCGCGAAAAACCGTCAGGCCTTCCTTCAGGCAAAGCTGGAACCAGTCGCGGCAGGTAATGCGGTTGCCGGTCCAGTTATGGAAATATTCGTGCGCGATGACGGATTCGATGCCGGCAAAGTCGCTATCGATCGCGGTATTGCCGCTCGCCAGCACGTATTTGTCGTTGAAGACATTGAGGCCCTTGTTCTCCATCGCGCCCATGTTGAAGTCGGACACCGCGACGATCATGAAAATATCGAGATCATATTCACGGCCGAAGACCTGCTCATCCCAGCGTATCGAACGCTTCAAGGCATCCATCGCGTAAGCGCAGCGGTCCTGCTTGCCGTGCTCGACGTAAATGCGCAGCGTCACCTCGCGGCCGGACATCGTCCTGAACGTATCCTCGATATGAGCGAGATCGCCGCCGACCAGCGCGAACAGATAAGACGGCTTGGGATGCGGATCGCGCCACAGCGCGAAATGCCGGCCTCCGGGCAAATCGCCATTATCGGCGAGGTTGCCGTTCGACAGCAGCACCGGCGTCTCGGTCTTGTCAGCTTCGATGCGGGTCGAATAGACCGCCATCACGTCGGGGCGGTCCGGAAAGTAAGTGATGCGGCGGAAGCCTTCGGCCTCGCATTGCGTGCAGTAATTGCCTCCGGTGCGGTAGAGCCCGGAAAGCTGGGTATTGGCGGTCGGATCGACCAGCGTCTCGATCTCCAGCCGGAACGCACGCTGTGGCGGCTGTGGGAGGATGAGGCGGTCCGGCGTTGCGGCGAAATTCTCCGGTGGCAGCGCCGCGCCGTCGAGCTTGAGCGACAGCAGTTTAAGCCCGTCGCCATCGAGCACCAGGGGCGCCGGCGGCGCATGCGGATTGGGCTTGAGCGCTATCACCGCGCGCACTTTGGTCTTTGTCGGGTGCAACGAGAATTCGAGATCGACGGTTTCGACCAGCCAGTCGGGCTCCCGGTAATCGCTGAGGCGGACCGGCTGGCCGGTGTCAGTGCGCATGATGTTCCGATCTAGAGGTTGCGGGAGGCAAATAAAAGGCTTAGCGCGGCTCGGCGTGGCCGATCACGCGCTTGACCGAGGGTGATTTGCGGCGCAGCGCGCGTTCGATCTCGTCGACCTGCTCGTGGACGCTTTGCACCGGCAACGCCGGATCGACGTAGCAATGGAAATTGACGATCTCGCCGTCGTCGGTTTCGCGCACCCGCACGTCATGGATGTCGCGGATTGCGCGGCTCGCGGCGGCAATCTCGCCAAGCGCCAGTTCCACCGCCTTGACGCGCTCGGCCGGCGCCTCGCGCCCGCGCGCCTCCTGCGGCTGCAGCGGCTCGATATGACTTTCGACCTCGACTTGCGCTCCCAGTTCGGACTTGATGGCGTCTTCCAGGGCGTCGGCGATTTCATGGGCCTGCGCCAGCGACAGCGCGCCGTCGACTTCGAGGTCGAGCGACACCGCGAGCTTGCCGCGGATTTCGTGCACCATGACGTGATGCACGGCGAGCGCGCGGTTGCGCGCGATCACCATCACGCGCTCCAACACGGATTCGCTGTCAAGCGCGACCGCCTCGGTGATGACGGTGACTTCGGCTTCCGGCATCTGCCGGTGGATTGCGCCGGCCAGCTCAGCCTTGAGGGCGTCGACCCGGCCGAGCGGCAGCGTGCGGCTGACCGCGACCGCCAGCTCGACGAAGGTCTTGTCGCCGGCGCCGCGGGCGCGCACCTGGCGGATCGCCACCACGCCCGGCACGCCTTGCGCGATCGCGGTGATCTTTAGCGATGAACCCTCGGGCGCTACATCGGTCAGCGAGAGGATGGTGCGCCTGCCGAGCCGCCAGCCGGCGACGCAAACCAGTATCGCGACCACCAGCGCCGCGAGGGCGTCGGCCCACGGCATGCCGAAATAGACGCCGGCGAGCCCAACCAGCACGGCGAGCGAGGACCACAGGTCGGAACTAAAATGCAGGGCGTCGGCTTCCAGCGCCTGGCTCGAGGTCTGCACGGCGGTGCGCGAAAGCGCACGGACGCGGAAAAAATCCACCACGATCGACAGGATGATGACGCCGAACGCCCACATGGTCGCCGCAACGACATGGACTTCGTGATCGACCAGCCGCTTCACCGCCTCCCAGATCACGACGCCGGACAGCAGAAACAGCAAGACGGTTTCCGCCAGGGCCGAAATGCTTTCGATCTTGCCGTGGCCGTATTGATGCTCCTCGTCGGCCGGCCTGCCGGACAGCCGGATCGCGGCATAGGTCATCACGGTCGCGCCAAGGTCGATCAGCGAGTGGCCGGCTTCCGACAGGATGCCGAGCGAACCGGTGGCGACGCCGACCACGGCCTTGGCGATTGTCAGCGCGGCGGACGCCGCAATCGAGGTGAGCGCGGCCTGTTCTTTTTCGTGCTGCATCGGGTGCCTTTTGGCAGGTCTTTGCGCTCCCCGGAAATCCCCGTCAACTCAGGTACATCGCGCAAAAGAAAGATTGCCCGCAAAGAGTTGATGAGCGGGATGTGCGTACGCGCTAAAACTGATTTAAGACAACGATTTTAACAGCGGATCTGCGCAATCGTGATTGAACTCGATCGCCGCTTCTGTATCGCGCCGATGATGGAATGGACCGACCGGCATTGCCGGTTTTTCCATCGCCTGCTGACGCGCCGGGCTGCCAATAAGCGCATGACGCTACGGAACGAAAGCGAGAGATGTCGAGTTGACCGAGAGCCGCGGTCATGCGGTTTTGCAGAAAGAACGGGTCATGAACTCGCGACACGAGCCGTCTGTCGACGCGTTGAGACAAAATTCCGAACGCACGCGCGCTGCGTTGACCGTAACTGTCGAAAAGCTCCGCGATAAGGTTGGGGACACGAGCGCGGAGCTTAAAACCGCTTTTTCACCTGCACACATCAAAAACGAAATCCGCACTTACGTTCGGGACGAACGGGACAACATCGTCCAGTCCTTGAAGAGAAGGGCTCAAAATAACCCTCTGCAGGCTGCGGCGGTCGGCGCCGCGCTGGCCTATCCGGCGTGGGGCCTTTTGCGGGCGGTTCCGGCTCCGCTGCTTATGATCGGCGCCGGGCTTTGGTTGACGAGTTCGCGCGGCAAGCGCGCAATGAATCAGGCCAAGGCAAAAGCTGCGCAGGCCTATGACCAAGGCGCCGCAACTGTGGCGGACACCTATGAACAGGGCCTCCAAAAGGTTTCGAACTACGCCGCGACGGTGAAATCCGAAGGGACTGAGCGTGCTCGGCAGGTCCGCGATAGCAGCGGAGATATGTTGAACTCGCTTTCTTCGCTCGCGGCAGATGCCGCACGAAAGGCCGATGCAACGATTGATGGCATCCGCAAATCGGTCACGTCCGGCGCGTCCGCCGCCTTTGACGCCGCGTCCGCGCAAACAGGCAACATTCCAAATAGACTCACCGAAATAACGGGATCGGCCGCGCACAACGCGACTGACGTTAGGGACCGGGCGTACGCGACGGCTCAAACTTCGGGCACCGCGTTGGTGGATTTTGTCGACAAAAATCCCTTGCTCGTAGCCGGCATCGCCGCTGCCCTCGGCGCATTCATCGCGTCGTCGCTGCCTGTTTCCGACGCCGAGAACCGCGTGTTCAGCAAGCCCAGCGAAAAGCTCAAGGGCACCGCACGCGAAGCGGCGGCGCAAGGCTTTACCGCCGCCAAAGGCATGGCAGCGGATGTCGCCGGGGAAGTTACGGCGGAGGCGGCACGGCAAGCCGTCAACAGCGAAACCTTGAAAAAAGCTACCGAGGCCGTGATCGAGGGCGTGAAAGCAGTCGCGCAGCGGGGCATGAAGACAGCCCTCGAGGGCGTGGCTCCGAAGACCGAATCAGAACCCCCATCCCCTAACAATGAGAACGGAGCCGCTCATGACCAACGCTAACACTCCACAGGCCGCCAATGGGCGTCCGCCACTCGGCGATAACGCGCTCAGCGTTACCGAACAAGCGAAGGGCTTTGCTCGCGACTTGCAAGACAAGGCCGCGGACCTGACGGATAACGTCACACGCGCTGCAAAAGACACTGCGGCCGATCTCGGCGCTGCCGCTGCGAGTATGGCTAGCGACGCCAAGGGTAAAGCGACAACCGCTATCAACGACCAGGTCAGCCAAAAAAAATCGTTGGGTGCCGACTACATCGGGAACCTGGCCCAGGCCGTGAACCGAGCCGCCGGAGAATTTGAGGCGGACGTGCCGCAGGCCGCCCACTTCATTCGGCAAGCCTCCGACCAGATGCAGGAATTCGCGGACGCCGTACGAGAGCGCGACGTTCGCGAGCTAGTCGGCGAGGTGCAGGATTTCGCTCGGCGTCAGCCGACTCTGTTCTTCGGTGGCGCGGTTCTTTTGGGTTTTGCCGCACTCCGTTTTCTGAAAAGTTCGCCGCCCACCGCGACCCAGGAGTTTTCGAACCATCGGCCCGATGACAATCGGGGTTATGCGAGCCGCGAACAGGGATTAACGCCCGGCGGGCGAGGAGCACAGAATGTCGCTTTCCGGAGACCTTAATGAAATTCCTCGTTTGTTTGGGGACGCTGTCGAGCAACTCGGCAAACTCGTTCAGAACGAGGCAGAACTTGCGCGCGCCGAACTGTCCCAGAAGATGACTCAGGCGGCGACCGGCGCCGGTTATCTGGTCGGCGCGGCCGTTCTGATTGTTCCGGTCATCGTGATCCTCCTGATCGCTTTGGCATTTTGGCTCACGGAAATAGGCCTTTCTCCGGTTACCGCTCACCTCGCGTCCGGTTTCATCGGCGCCGTCGTGAGCGGGATACTGGCGGCGGTGGGGATCAGCTACCTCAAACCGAAAGATCTCACCCCGAAAGTTACGTTTCAACAGGTCCGGCGCGATGCCGCTGCCGCCAAGGAGATGACGCGATGAACCGCAACCACTCGACACTCTCCCAGCCCGAAAGCACAAGTCTCGTCGACGGCGTGAACGCAGCGATCCGGGAGAATCCGCTCGCAGCGGTTCTGGTCGGCGGAGGAATTGCCTGGATGCTGTTCGGCAGCGCCCGCCTTGCATCGATTGGCGCGCCGAACCGGCAATGTTCTTCGCCTTTTCGGTCATGTCCTTCATTGCGTCACGTACGCCACCGGTTGTCAGACCTTGGGCCGCCGCCTCCTGTGCCACGTCTTCGTACACCTTCT
>JBPCQM010000017.1:0-6632 GCA_050998115.1 Pseudolabrys sp.
CCTTAAGGTTGAGGCCACCAAATTCACCGAGGTCGGCTATGTCGGCCGCGATGTCGAGCAGATCGTTCGCGACCTGGTCGAAATATCGATCGCACAGACCCGCGAAAGGAAGCGCAAGGACGTGCAAGCGCGCGCCGAACAGGCCGCGGAAGAGCGGGTGCTCAACGCGTTGGTCGGCCCCGGCTCCAGCCCGGCGACGCGCGAATCGTTCCGCCGCAAGCTTCGTGAGGGCGATCTCGACGACAAGGAAATCGAGATCGAAATTCAGGCCGGCGGCGGCGGCATGCCGATGTTTGAAATTCCCGGCATGCCGGGTGCGCAGATGGGCGCGGTGTCGATCGGCGATATTTTCGGCAAGCTCGGCGGCGGCCGCACCAAGACGCGCAAGGTCAGCGTCAAGGACTCGCATCCGCTTCTGGTCAACGAGGAGTCTGACAAGCTGCTCGACGACGAGCAACTGGTGCAGGAATCCATCAAGGTGGTCGAGCAAAACGGCATCGTCTTCCTCGACGAGATCGACAAGATTTGCGCGCGCGAAGGCCGCTACGAAGGCGGCGTGTCGCGCGAAGGCGTGCAGCGCGATCTGTTGCCGCTGATCGAGGGCACCACCATCAGCACCAAGCACGGCCCGGTGAAGACCGACCACATCCTGTTCATCGCATCGGGCGCCTTTCACCTCGCCAAGCCGTCGGACCTGCTGCCCGAGTTGCAAGGCCGGCTGCCGATCCGCGTTGAGTTGCGCCCGCTCACCCGCGATGACTTCCGCCGCATTTTAGCCGAGCCGGAAGCCTCGCTGCTCAAGCAATATGTCGCGTTGATGAAGACCGAAGGCCTCGATCTTGAGTTTACCGAGGACTCGATCGACGCGCTGGCTGATATCGCGGTCGCCGTGAATTCCTCGATCGAGAATATCGGCGCGCGGCGCCTGCAGACCGTGATGGAGAGGGTGTTGGATGAGGTGTCGTTCAAGGCCTCCGACCTCGGCGGCCAATCGGTCAAGATCGACGCGGCTTATGTGAAAGAGCACATCGGCGACCTCGCCAAGAATGCCGATCTTTCGCGCTTTATTCTTTGATTGGACGGCAGGCGAATTGCCGGATAATCCCTGCGCCTATCCGCTGGAGACGAACCAATGTCCGATCAAGCTTTGCACAAGGACGTCGTCACCAACCCCCGAAACGTTGAAGAGGCGCGTGCGTTTGTGGCGCGCGTCGAATCTCTGTTCATGCCGTGGAACATTGATGCGCTGGTCAACGGCTTTACCGAGGACTGCGTGGTCCGCTTCGGCACCGTGCCGGAATTTCGGGGGCGCGCGGCGTTACGCGATTTTTTTACCGCCCGGAGCCGCAAGCAGAGGAATTACCGGCTGCGCAAGGAATTCCGCTCGCTGTCCGGCGATATGCTGGCGAACATCTGGAGCGGCGATTGGCAAAACGCCGAAGGCGGCACGCCGATGAAGGGCTACGGCGTTGAAATCTGGACAATGCGCGACGGCAAGATCGCGGTCTGGGAAGCCTCATTCAACGCCGCACGCGCCGACCAGAAGGGCGGAGTCGCCGACATGCTGCGCTAGGGGCGTTCGTTGAATCTAGCGCCCGCAGGTCGGTCGGTTGTCATGGTGGAAATTGTAATCGATGCGGCTGGTTACCGCACCCGCCGCACTCGCACGTAAAGCGCGCCTTCGCCGCCATGCTGTTTGGCGGCCGACTCGAAGCCAATAATGAGACCGCGGAATTCCGCCAGACCAAGCCATTGCGGCACTTGCCGGCGCAACACGCCGCTTTTGCCGGTGATCACCAGAACCAGCCGCGCTTCACGTGCCGTCGCCGCACGCAGGAAGCGCCCCAGCGCACCGTGCGCTTCGTCTTGCGTCAGCCCGTGCAAATCGAGCCGGCCATCGATCGATGCCTTGCCGCGCGCGACGCGCTGCTTCGTTCGCCGGTCAAGCGGCGCCAAGGGTAGCGGCGCTTTCGGCGCAGGTTTTGGTTCGGATTTTGGCGGAGCGGCCGGCGCCTTGCCGCGGCGCAGTCTTTCAGGCGGTTCCGCAGCCCCGGGATCGGTTTCCGCGTCGGAACCCGCCGGCCGGCCGTGCAGCGGCTCAATCGCCTTGGTGAAAGTCGTCCACAGCACGCGCTCCTCCTCGCTCAGGGGACGGCGGCGGGGCGGGCTCATGAGCCGGGGCGGCGCGGCTTTGGCAACGGCACGAGGGCCCGGTCGATCACCGCGACCGCCGGCGGCGCATTGTCCGCCATCGCCTCGCCTGACGTTGTGGCGGGCCTGGCCTTCGGCAGCGGTACTTCCTTGCTGTCGCCGACGATTGCGACGGCGTTTGGCACCAGCATGACGAACTTGCCGTGCTGCTTGATGCGGCCGGCGGCATGGCCGATTTCCTCGCCGGCACCAAAATAAATATCGGCGCGCGCTGCCCCGACAATCGCTGAGCCGGTATCCTGCGCGATCATCAGCCGGCGAAAGCGCGTCTCCGGCTTCTCGCTGTCGATCGGCAGCTCGGCTTCGATCCACACCGGCGTGCCGTAAACGTGGATGTTTTTGTCGACCGCGATCGAGCGGCCGGCGGTGAGCGCGATGCCTTGCGCGCCGATGCCTTCCTCGTGATCGCCCAGCCTGACCTCGCGAAAAAACACGAAAGAACGGTTCTTGCGCCGCAAGTCCTTGCCCTCGGCCGGATTGGCCTCCATGAATTCGCGGATTTTGTCCATCGACATCGCCTCCTTGGAGACGATGCCGCGCTGAATCAGAAACTTCCCGACCGGGGTGTAAGGCATCCCGTTGTGGGCGTCGTAGTTGAGGCGGAGCATTTCGCCGGTGTCGAGCTTGATGCGGCTTGAGCCTTGGATCTGCGCAAAGAACGCGTCGACCGGATTCTTCACCCAGCAGATTTCGAGTCCACGCCCGGCAAGCGCGCCCTCCTCGATTTCGCTGCGGTCGTAATAAGGCAGCACTTTCTTGCGGCCAAGGCGGCGCCCGATCTTGCCGGCGCCGGGCTTGGCCGGCATCACCAGATTCGACGGCTTGGCGTAAATCGGCACGTTGTATTCGTCGCTCGGGAAACGCGAGCCGGGAAACTCTGTTTCGTAATAGCCGGTAAAGAAGCCACCTTCGCTGTCGCTGTTCGGCGTAATGCGCACCGCGCGGAAATTGCTCTCGAAGAATTTGCGGGCGTGGGCCTCATCGAGCGGGCCGGACGAGGAGGTGCGCAGGCATGCCTCGAACAGCCCGGCATAGACCGGACGCGCCCGGCGCATAGCCTTGCTGCCCTTGAGAATGGCCTTGCAGCTGTTGGCGAAAGTGCCATATGCCGCGACGTGATCGTCGTCGACCCAGCCATCCAGCGTCGCAAAGGCGACCGGCTCGATCTGCGCGTTCGGCAGTCTGACTTTTTGCGCGAGCGCCGGCGACGCTAGCGCCAGCAAGAGTGCTACGGCGCCAAATCCGTTTGCCGCTCGGAAACGCCGCGCCGCCATATCGTCATTGTCCGGCTTCGGTGGCGACCAGCTTCCAGTTCGGGTCGCGCGATGACAGATCGCGCGCGAAGGTCCAGACGTCGGTGACATCGGTTACAGCGTCGGGATTGCCGTCGGCCACATTGCCATCCTTGTCGCGCGTCACCGAAACGAGCTTCGACACAAAGCGCACCGTCACCTGCGCGGTCTTGCCTCGAAGCTCGACGCTGGTGATGTCGGCCGAATCGATCGAGACGAACCGGTTCTCGACCTTGTTGCCTTTCGTCTCGCGCTCGCTGATCGCTGCCTCGAAGCCGTCATAGACTTCGCGCGCCAGCAAATTATTCAGCGTACGCCGCTCGCCGTCGGCATAAGCCGTGACGATCATCTCGTAGGCGGCGCGCGCGCCGGTGATAAAATGCTGGGCGTCGAATCCGGAATCGGCGGCGGCAATCGCATCAAGCCCGCTGGCGACCGTCGAGCCCGCCGCAGCGACGCCTTTCCAACGCTCGCCCGGGACGGACGGCGGCTCGGAGAGCACGTCGGATTTGGCTTCCGATTTCGGCAAATCAGTTTTGGCCTTAGCCGCGGCCTCCGCGGAGCGGTTCGGCAAGGCGACCACCTTCTCGGCCGGCGGACGTGCCGGCTCGCGCGCGGAATACGGATCGTAAGGCGGGCGCTCGCGGCCGGTTCGCTGGCCGAGCACGCTGCGCAACCGCAGAAAAATGAACACTGCGAGCGCCAGGAAAATGATGGTGTAGATGTCGAACACGTCTCGCATTGCTTTCGGATGCCGCAAATCGCGGCGGGTACGCACGGCACTAAAGCCTATTTAGGTGGCCGGCCGAGCCATACCATAGGCCTGTTCCGACCCGCCGGCACAGGGTTGCGCCGTAAACGGTAAACTTAGACGATTAGCTTGTTTGCGCAATAACGCGAACCGGCCGGAATCGTTCGAAGAATCGATCAGGGAATGCCCATGTTTGTGGCAAAATACCTGCTGTTCGCCGTTCTGGCGTTGCCGGTAACGGAACTGATTGTCTTCATTTTGGTGGCCTACGTCCTCGGCTTCGGCTGGGCGCTGGCATTGATGATGGCGATCTCGTTGATCGGCGCGATAGTGCTTCGTCACGCAGGCACCGTGGCTGGCGGCTCACATATCGAGCGCGCCAAGACCATGCTGGGCCCGCACCGCGTCACTGCGCTGCAATCCGACGGGCCGGGATTGCTAACCTTGCTCGCCGGATTTCTATTGCTGGTTCCGGGGTTTATCACCGACCTAATCGGCCTGTTGTTGTTGATCGCACCGCTGCGCCGCTGGGTCGGCGAGGCGCTGCTGCGCGCCGCGCAGCGGCACGCCGACCATCAGCCGGGCGTCGTCGATCTCGCTCCCGAAGATTGGAAGCAGGTTCCGGACGGCAAGTTGACCGATCAAGGCGGCCCGCGCAGCAGCTAGCGTTCCGCAATCTTGTTCCACCGCATCCGCTATGTTAGCCAACCGCGGCTTGACGCGAGGAGTATTCATGGCAGCGGGCAACGGCGGCACCAACGGCAACAAGGCGATGCCTCCTCAGGGGCACGCGCCGGAAGGCGCACAAGACAAGCCGCCGCAACTCAATGTGCTGGCGCAATACATCAAGGATTTTTCGTTCGAGAATCCGAATGCGCCAAAGGTGTTCAAGCCGGGCCAGCAGCCCGCAATCAATATTCAGGTGAGCGTCAACGTCGTCCCCCTCGAGAACTCCGACATCGAGGTGGTGCTCAAGATCGAAGGCAAGGCAGAAATCGACAAGACGGTTCTGTTCAGGTTTGAGTTGTCGTTCGGCGGCGCGTTCCGCATCCAGAACGTGCCGCAAGAGAGCATGCACCCGGTCGTGATGATCGAGTGCCCGCGACTGCTGTTCCCATTCGCGCGCGAAATCATCGCGACGACGGTTTCAAACGGCGGCTTCCCGCCATTGTTGCTCGATCCGGTGGATTTCGTTGCGCTGTACCGCCAGAACATGGCGAAGCAACAGACGGCCGGCGCCGCGACCCCAGCCTAGCTTTTATTCAGCCGCCAGATAATCCTGCCAGAGCACCGCGCCGCCGGTAGGGCTGCCAAGTGTGGCAATGAACGCGCGATGGGCCGCGCGATCGGCATCGCCAAGGCGCGCGGCAAGCGCGATCTGGCGCTGCGCGAGGACCGCCTCGCGGGCGCGATTTGCCCCTTCGATGGTTTCGACCAGGATCAGCGAAGCCTGCCGCGCGCCGATCAACTCGAGATAAACCTCGGCGAGGATTTCGGCGTCGAGCAATGCGCCATGCTTGATGCGCCGCGAATTGTCGATGCCGTAACGGCTGCACAGCGCGTCCAGGCTGTATGGACCGGTATGTTTGCGGCGCGCCAGCGCAATCGTGTCGATCAGCCGGTCGCGCGAAAGCGCCGCGCGCTTGCAGCGCTCAAGCTCGGCACAGATGAAGCCGTAATCGAACGAGGCGTTGTGTGCGATCAGCGGCGCATCGCCGAAGAACTCCAGCAACTCCTCGCAGATGTCGGAAAATAGCGGCTTGTCCTTGAGGAAATCGTACGACAGGCCGTGCACCCGCAACGCCTCGGCCGGCACCTCGCGTTCCGGATTGAGGTAACGCTGGAACGTCGCGCCGCTCGGAATCCGGTTAATCAGCTCGATGCAGCCGATCTCAACGATGCGATGGCCATCGAACGGATCGAGGCCGGTAGTCTCGGTGTCGAAGACGATCTCGCGCATTCCGCTCCCCGTCATCATCCGCGAAGGCGGATGATCCAGTAAACGCAAACGCTACAGTTACTTTTGGATGCCGACGACTACTGAATTGCCCGCCTTCGCGGGCAATGACAACCAGAAAATCACGCAATTCACTTCGACCGCTCTTTGGCAACCGCGCTAAGAATATCCCTCACCTGCGCGCGAGCCGCATCCAGGCCGTTCGAGCTGTCCACCACGAAATCGGCACGACGGCGCTTTTCCTCATCCGGCATCTGTT
Source organism: Pseudolabrys sp. (assembly GCA_050998115.1). Classification (GTDB taxonomy): domain Bacteria; phylum Pseudomonadota; class Alphaproteobacteria; order Rhizobiales; family Xanthobacteraceae; genus Pseudolabrys. The sequence continues at coordinate 6,471 of JBPCQM010000017.1, forward strand.
TTGCCGCGATCGCCTGAAAACGCTCCTCGGTCATGCCGGCGCGCTCAAAAGCGCGCCAGCGCTGCAGTTCCGGAGGTGCGGAAAAAACGACCACCACATCACCAAAACTTTCGCCGCCGGTTTCATAAAACAGCGGAACGTCGAGCAAAACCACCGGCGATT
>JBPCQM010000050.1:0-18996 GCA_050998115.1 Pseudolabrys sp.
GCCTTGGTCAGCGACAGGCCATCGGAGGTTGCCAGGAAATCAGAAACGAAGGCCGGCGAGGGTGCTTCGCCTAGCCCGGAATGCCCCGGCATGTTCGGCGCGCCCTCGAAGAAAAACGCTACAGGGACCTGCAAAATATTGGCGATCTGCTGCAGGCGGCTGGCGCCGATCCGGTTGCTGCCTTTCTCATATTTCTGCACCTGCTGAAATGTGAGGTTGAGCGCGTCGCCAAGCTTTTCCTGGCTCATGCTCAGCATCATTCGACGCATCCGCACGCGCGATCCAACGTGCTTGTCGATCGGGTTTGGCGCCTTCTTCGCCATGACAATCTCCTATCCCGCCCGCTCAGCGTAATGTCACTTTGGCGCGTCCGAGGCAATCTGTGTTTAGCCGACGATCAAGTTGATTAAGTTTGGAAACGCCGCCTTCGTCGATCGAAATCAGAATGGAATTAGTTCTTCAGCCGCCGCCGCGCAATGGCGATCAAGCTGACGCCCATCAACACGATGAGCGCGATGTTGCCAAAGCGGACGTAAGGCGTCGGCTCTATCGCACGCGGCAAATCCGAATCGAGGATGCCTTCGGCGCCGAGCGGCAGCGACGTTATGACGCGTCCGACCGGATCGACCACCGCGGAGATCCCGGTATTGGCGGCGCGCACCAGCGGCAACCCCTGCGCGATCGCCTGCACGCGCGCCTGCTGGAAATGCTGATAGGGGCCGGAACTGATGCCGAACCAGCCGTCATTGGTGAGATTGACGAGCCAGCCGGGGCGTTCTCCCTTCGGCACCACGTTTTCCGGAAAGATCACCTCGTAGCAGATCAACGGCAGCAGCCTCGGCGCGCGCGGCACGTCCATGACGCGGCGGCGGTCGCCGGCGAGAAATCCTCCGAGCATTTTGGTGAGGGAGATGAGCCCGAGTCGGTCGAGCCACGCTTCGAGCGGCAGATATTCGCCGAACGGGACCAGATGCACCTTGTCGTAGATGCCGAGAATCGAGCCGTCATGGTCGATGACATAAGCCGAATTATAACCGGTATCGATGCGGCCGTTGGCCTCGACCTTGCCGGCGCGCATGCCGCCGGTAATCAGCACCGTGCCCGGCGGCAACAGATCAGCGATCTGTCCGAGCGCCTCAGGCTCGCGCGCCAGAAAAAATGGGAAGGCGGATTCCGGCCAAATCAGATGAGTCACATCGCGCACGCCGTTCGATTGCGGGCCGGTGGCGCGATCCGAGAGCTGCAGATATTTGCTCATCACCGAGTTCTTGGCCGAGTAATTGAACTTCTCGTCCTGTTGGAGATTGGGCTGCATGATGCGCAGCTTCACCCCGGCGACGAATTGCGTCGGATGCGTCCACAGCCGTATGGCGCCGTAGCCGGCGATCGCGGCGAGCACCAGCGCGGCGAGGACCGGCGCGCGCCAGGGATGCGGCGTGTCGGCGCGTTCGTCAGTCAGCACTGCTGGCGTGGCGAAAATCGCCACCGCGAGAAACGTCAGGCCCCAAACGCCAATCAGCGCGGCGCCTTGCGCCAGTGCGAGCGGCTGAGTGATCGCATAGCCGAACGTGTTCCACGGAAATCCAGTGAGCAGATGTCCGCGTAGCCATTCGGCGGCGGTGAGGGAAACTGCGAGCGCCAGCACGCGTTCCGGTCCGCGCACCCAGATGAGGCGCGCGAACGCGAGTGCAGCGGCGGTAAACAGCGCAAGAAAAGCCGGCAGACCGGCGACCGCGATCGGCAGGAGCCAGCCGAATGTCTTGGCATCGACCAGAAATGCGTAGCCGATCCAATAAAGTCCGGCGAGAAAATAGCCGAAACCAAAGCACCAGCCGGCGATGGCTGCCGCGCCGGCGCCGCCCCAGCGGCCGGCGGCGGCGCCGTCGACCTGCCAGACCAGCACCGAAAACGTCACGAACAAGATCGGCCAGGCATTGACGGGCGCCATCGCCAAGGCCGATGCGGCGCCGGCGATGAAGGCAATTACGGCGCGGCGCCAACCGATGGCGAGCACGACGGAATGCGCGAGACGGGTTAACGTCACGGACGGCGCGTTGACGAAGTAATCGCTGTGCTGGCGGCACGGCCGGGATTTTTTGCCGCCGCCTCGTCAACCGGTAGCGCCGGCGGCGCGACCCCGGCCAGCACTGCGTCGGGCTCGCGTTTGCGCGCTTCGCGCGAACGCTCGCGACGCTCGTTGAGCTTGTAGATGCGCACGCGCTTGACGCGGCGCGGATCAGCGTCGATCACTTCAATTTCGAACAGGCCGGGCCCCGGCACCAGTTCGCCGCGCACCGGCACACGACCGGCCCGCGTGGTGAGATAACCGCCGAGCGTATCGACTTCCTTTGCCGCGTCGCCGGCATCGAATTCCGGGCCAACCATCGCAACCACGTCTTCGAGGGTTGCGCGCGCGTCGGCGATGTAGCTGTCGTCGGCCTGGCGAACCACGCTCGGACTCTCGTCCTCGTCGTGTTCATCGGCGATTTCGCCGACAATTTGCTCGACGATATCCTCAATCGACACCAGTCCGTCGGTGCCGCCATATTCGTCGATCACCAGCGACAGATGAATGCGGGTTGTCTGCATGCGAGCCAGGAGATCGATCACGCGCATCGACGGCGGCACGAACAGAATTTCGCGCACGATCTTGGTGGAGGACAGCGGCACGGCGAGATCGATGGTCTTGAGATCGAGGCCGGCGGGAAACGGCTTTTTGCGTTTGGCGTTTTTTTCCGGGCTGACCGCGGCACGCGCCGTCATGAAAGCGATCAGGTCGCGGATGTGCACCATGCCGACCGGATCGTCGAGCGTGTCGTTGTAAGCGACTAGGCGCGAGTGGGCGGCGCCCTCGAACACCTTCACCAATTCGCCGAGCGAAATATCCTGCTGTACCGCGATGATGTCGGCGCGCGGGATCATCACATCCTCCATGCGGCGCTCGCGCAGGCCGAGGATGTTTTTGAGCATGCGGCTTTCGTCCGGCGAGAAGCCGGATTCGCCGGGCGCCGCGTCGAGCACATCGCGCAGGTCGGCGCGGATCGAGCCGGGCTTCCAGCCGAACACCGCGCGCAAGGCGCGGCCGATCCAACTGCCGTTTTCGCGCGCGACGTCACGCGGCGCGGGAACCGGTACCGGCAGATTGCGTGGCTCGAATTTCGGGTCGCCGCTGTCGTTCGATGATGGGGAATCGCTGTCGGGCATGATGGTCGGATTGGCGCTCAAGAGTGGCAACTAGGCGTCGCGCAAATCGCGATCGAGGTAAGGGTCGGGGACGCCAAGTCGCGTCAGAATCGCGCTTTCCAGCCGTTCCATCGACTCAGCCTCGGCTTCGCTCTGATGATCGTAGCCGATCAGGTGGAGAAAGCCATGGACGCAAAGATGGGCCAGATGATGAAGGAAATCCTTGCGCTCGTCCTCGCATTCCCGCGCCAGCGTCTGGTAGGCCACGACGATATCGCCAAGCATCGGAGCGGCGGCCTTGCTGGCCGGAAATGAAAGCACGTTGGTTGGCTTGTCGATGCGGCGCCATTGCTTGTTAAGCGCGCGAATGCCGTCGTCATCCGTGAGAACGACCGATATCTCGCCTTCGGTGTCGGGGCAGGCGGCCGCCGTCTTCGCGATCGCCTCGCGCACGATACGCTCGGCGTCCGGCTGGTTCTGCCATAGCGGCGATTGCACCAGAACGTCGAGCGACGGCGCGACCAGCCGCCGTTCGGAGCGCGCCGTCATTCTTTATTCTCGCGGCGGGCGGCAGCGCGGTCATAGGCGGCGACGATGCGCGACACCAGTTCATGGCGGATTACGTCCTCGGCGCCAAAGGTGCAATGGGCCACGCCTTCGACGCCGGCCAGCAGTTTCACCGCTTCCGCCAGCCCGGATGTCTGGCCGCGCGGCAGGTCGACCTGGCTCGGATCGCCGGTGACGATCATGCGGCTGTTCTCGCCGAGCCGGGTGAGAAACATTTTCATCTGCATCGAGGTGGTGTTCTGCGCCTCGTCCAGAATGACCGCGGCGTTCGCCAGCGTGCGGCCGCGCATGAAGGCAAGCGGCGCAATCTCGATCTCGCCGCCTTGCAACGCGCGCTCGACGACACGGGCGTCCATCAGGTCATACAGCGCGTCGTAGATCGGCCGCAGGTAGGGATCGACCTTTTCGCGCATGTCGCCGGGCAGGAAGCCGAGCCGTTCACCGGCCTCGACCGCCGGCCGTGACAGAATGATGCGGTCGACTTCCTTGCGCTCGAACATCTGCACGGCTTGCGCGACGGCAAGCCAGGTCTTGCCGGTGCCGGCCGGGCCGGTGCCGAACACCAGCGCGTGGCGCTTGAGCGCGCGCATATAGGCACCCTGCGCGGCGGTGCGGGCGCGCACCGGGCGCTTGCGCAGGTTGATTTCCTCGAAACTCGGACGCTCGGTGGCCGGGTCGAAGTCGAACAGCGAGCCTTGCGAAATGGCGAGGCGGATGGCGCCATCGACGTCGCCGGACACCAGTTCGTTGCCGCGCTTAAGTTGCTCGTAGAGCCCTTCCAGCACGCGCCGCGCCTGCTCGCAGCCGGCACGCGACCCCTCGATGGTGACGTAATTGCCGCGGCTGTCGGCGACCACGCCAAGCCGGCGCTCGATCAATGCCAGATTTTGCCCATATTGGCCGAACAGCACCGAGGCGAGCCGGTTGTCATCGAACGCCAGCACGGTCTGCGTAGTCGCGGTTTCTTCCAAGGCGGCGGCTTGCGGGATGACGGGTTCCTTGGTGCGCAAGTGGTATCAGGCTCCGGCTACGGCAAAAGCGTTCGCAACATTTTTCGGCGCGCGCACATTTTCGGCAAGCGCGCCATGCAGGCTGTAGGCGGTCAGTTCCGCGATCTCGACCGGCACGATCTCGCCGATGCGCGATGCCGGTGCCATCACATGCACCGGCTGCAAATATGGGGAGCGGCCGACCAGTTGCCCAGGGACGCGGCCCGGCTTTTCCAGCAGAACATCGAGCGTACGGCCGACCGTCGCGGCGTTGAAAGCGGCCTGGCCGGCGTCAATCGCTGCTTGCACACAACGCAGTCGGTCGGTTTTTTCCGGCCCGGGAACCTGATCGGCCATCTCGGCGGCCGGCGTTCCCGGCCGCGGCGAGTAGGCGAAGGAATAGGCGGCGGCAAAACCGATCTCGCCGATCAACGAAAGCGTGGCGGCGAAATCGGAGGCGGTCTCGCCCGGAAAGCCGACGATGAAATCCGAGGTGAAGGCAATGTCGGTGCGGGCAACGCGCAGCCGCTCGATCGCCGCCAGGTAGTCTTTGCACGTATAGCCGCGATTCATCGCCGCGAGGATCGTATCGGAACCCGACTGTACCGGCAGATGCACCATCGGCATCAGAATATCGAGATCGCGGTGCGCGGCGATCAGGCTGGCGTCGATGTCGCGCGGATGGCTGGTGGTGTAGCGCAGCCGCGTGATGCCGGGCACCTCCGCGAGCCGATGCAGCAATTGGCCGAGCGTCCGGTCGCGGCCGTCGCGGCCTTCGCCGTGATAGGCGTTGACGTTTTGCCCGATCAGAGTGACCTCGCGCACGCCGGCTTCCGCAAGCCGCGTTGCTTCGGCGGCGATCTTCTCGACCGGGCGGGAAATTTCCGCGCCGCGCGTATAGGGCACAACGCAGAAGGTGCAGAATTTGTCGCAGCCTTCCTGCACCGTGATGCACGCGGAAATGCCGCGAGCCCGGATCGCCTCGCGGCTCGGCTCCGCCAACAGGTCGAATTTGGCCTCGACCGGAAATTCGGTGTCGACGATCTTCTCGCCGCGGCCGGCCCGCGCGACAAGATCCGGCAGCCGGTGATAATTCTGCGAGCCGACGACGACGTCTACTGCGGGCGAGCGGCGCAGGATCTCCTTGCCTTGCCCCTGCGCGACGCAGCCGGCCACCGCGACTATGATACGGCGGCCACCGCGCGCGGCGTCGTCCTTGAGCACGCGCAGCTTGCCGAGCTCGGAATAGATTTTTTCCGCCGCCCGCTCGCGGATGTTGCAGGTGTTGAGGATGATGAGGTCGGCGGCTTGCACGTCCGCGGTTTCGGCGAAACCGGCAGGGCTTAGGGTGTCCGCCATACGGTACGAATCGTAGACGTTCATCTGGCAGCCGAACGATTTGACGTGGACCTTGCGCTCGCTCATGCGCCGTCTCTTACCCCCTTGGCGGTGGAAAATAAATGACGGTAGAATCTCAGCGTTTCGCAGCGGCTTTGCCGCGCAAGGCGGTACCCATCATGGCGCGAACGGATTGTTCCAAGGTCTTGGCGACCGCTTTGCGGTCGGCGCTGCTGTCAGCGGCGAGCGGCGTGCCGAAGCTGACCAGGGCATCGACCGCGCCGCGGCGCAGGAACCGCGCAAAATGCGGAAAAAAATCGAGATCGCCGTACCAGGCAACCAGCGGACGGTTCTGCCGCCCCATCGGCAGGCCATTCTGCCCGGTATAGCTCATCGCCATCGGCTGCAGCAGAACTTCGCCTAGGCCCGCCTCGATGCAGGCAGCTTCAATCGCGCCGATCAGCGCCGTGCGGAACGGCAGCACGCGATTGCCGTCGCTCGAGGTGCCTTCGGCAAACAGCACGACCGGATTTCCTTCGCCCAGCCGTCGCCCGATCTCAGAGACGGTTGCCGCGGTCTGCAGGCGGCGTGAGCGGTCGACGAACACAACTTTTTGCACGCGCGCGGCGGCGCCGATCAGCGGCCAGGTTGAGACCTCGCGCTTGGCGACGAACACCATCGGCGCGATCGACGCGAGCACCACGATGTCGACCCAGGAGACGTGGTTGGCGACGATCAGCACCGGGCGGTCGCGCACCGGCTCTCCAGCGATCTGGAGCCGGATGCGCAGCAGTCGGCGCAGCAGCCGGTAATAGCCGACCGACGCCGGACCCCACAGCGGCGAGCGCATCGCGGCCAGCAGCCATTGCAGCGCGATCATGACCGGCAGAGTCGTGAAAAAGAATCCGCCGACCAGCGTAACGCGCAGCATCAGCGGCGGGCTTTGTCGTCGAGCGGCACCGCGTAAAGCTCGAGCCTGTGATCCACTAGCCGGTAGCCGAGCTTGCGCGCGATCTCGGTTTGCAGGCGCTCGATTTCCTCGGAACGGAACTCGATCACCTCGCCGCTACGCAAATTGATCAGGTGGTCATGATGAGATTCCGGCAGCGGCTCATAGCGGGCGCGGCCTTCGCGGAAATCGTGGCGCTCGATGATGCCGGCGTCTTCGAACAGCTTCACGGTGCGATAGACGGTCGAGATCGAGATATTGTCGTCGATCTTGACGCTGCGGCGGTACAGCTCCTCGACGTCGGGATGATCGTCGGCGGCGGCCAGCACGCGCGCGATGACGCGGCGCTGCTCGGTCATGCGCATGCCTTTGGCGGCGCAGAGCGCTTCGATGTTGCGCTTGTCCGCGTGTTTGTCGGCAAGCTTGTCGGTCATGCGATATCCCGTATCGCCCCCGCTAGCATATGTCAGATCAGGTCGCGGCGCAGCACCAGCGCGGTACCGGTGCGGCCGGTTCCGTCGTTATAGTAATTGGCGCGGCGCGATACTTCACGAAACCCAGCACGGGCGTAAAGTTTGGTCGCCGACAGGTTGGTTTGATCGACTTCGAGAAAGACGGCGCGCGCGCCGAGCCCCGCCAGCCGCCGCAGATGCAGGGTCAATAGATCGCGCGCGATACCGCGGCCTTGCTGGTTTTTTGCCACCGCAACCGAAAGGATTTCTGCTTCATCGGCCGCCATGCGTGACAGGATGAAGCCGCCCATCGCGCGCCCCGTCATCGCGCGATGCCCGATGACGTTACGCTCGGCCAGCAAGCCTTCGACTTCTTGCTCGTCCCAGCCGCGCCGAAAGGAAGCGGTATGGAGCGCGGCAATGGCCTCGGCGTCGCGCACGCTCGCGTCCGACAAAACCGGCGTCGCGCGTGCGAACAGGCCGGAGAACAGGCTCATCATCGGCGCGCCAGTTGCGCGGCGTCCTGCGGCTGGGCGTCGGGGGCGCGTAGGTAAAGCGGCTTCGGTGGCGTGCCGGTATCGTCTGCAGCGGCGCCGAGCCGCGCCACCCACGCGATGTCAGGCGCGCGGCGGGCATCGACCAGCGTCGGCGGCTTTTCAGCGGCTGGCCAAGCGTCGGCCAACAGTTGCGCGGCGGTGCCGACCACGCGCGGCGCGCTGGCGGTGGCGATGCGCATCGCCTCGCGCAGCAAGATCAGCCGCGGCGCCATCAGCGTGCGGCCGCCCGGTCCGAACACCTGGAGATAGATGTGGTCGTGCCGCGCATCGACCGCGGCGACCACCGGCAGCGTGTCGTCAGCGGCGATGTATGGCGCGGCATAGGCGGCAAGCGTCGACAGTCCGATCGCCGGCCGCGAGGCGGCCAGCGCAAAGCCGCGCGCTGCTGATATGCCGACGCGCAGCCCGGTGAAACTGCCGGGCCCGGTGGTGACGGCGATGCGGTCGATGCCGGAAAAAAACGCGACATGGGCGCGGTCAAGCACCCGTGCGATCAGCGGCATCAACGCCTCGGCGTGGCCCCGCACCATGTCGATCGATTCGTGGACGATGGCGCCGTTCTGCGCAGTGTCGAGCACAGCAGCGGAGCAGGCCTCGAGCGCAGTGTCGATGGCGAGGACGCGCATATCTCAATCCGTCATCATCCGCCAACGGGTCCGGCCGAAGGCCGGCCCGATGACAGGCTCCGGCGGATGATCCAGTAATCGCAAACGATTCGGATTGTATCGCAAGCGCCGAGAATACTGGATGCCCGCCTGCGCGGGCATGACAGGGGTCCTAAATCGGCCGGATTTCCTGCACCTCAGGCACGAAATGCTTCAGCAGGTTCTGGATGCCGTGCTGCAGCGTTGCGGTCGAGGACGGGCAGCCGGAGCAGGCTCCCTTCATCTGCAGGTAGACGACGCCTTCCTTGTAGCCTTTGAAGGTGATGTCGCCGCCATCACCGGCCACTGCGGGACGCACCCGTGTCTCGATCAGGTCCTTGATGGTGGCGACCGTGTCGGCGTCCTTGGCTTCGAAGAACTCGTCGGCGTCCGTACCCGTACCGGCTTGCGCGCCGGTGGCGAGAACCGGCCCTCCGGTCATGAAGTGCTCCATGATGGCGCCGAGAACGGCGGGCTTGATCTGTTGCCAATCGCCGCCGTTCTTGGTGATCGAAATGAAATCCGAGCCGAAAAACACGCCGCTGACATTGGCGATGCCGAACAGGCGCTCGGCGAGCGGCGATTGCGCGGCGGCTTGCTTGGTCGGCATGTCGAGCGTGCCGGTTTCGAGCACGGCGCGGCCCGGCAGGAATTTCAGCGTTGCCGGATTGGGGGTCGCTTCGGTCTGAATGAACATCGCATTCTCCTCGCCGCGCGCGGGTTCAAGGCCCGGCGGGCACGCGCATTATAGCAGTTAGGTGGAGCTTGCGGGGCCTTAGGTCAACCCGCGCGGAAAGCTCAGGAACTGGCCTCGATATCCTGATCGCTGAGATGGCCCGGCACGATGGCGACCGGAATAGGGAAGGTTCCGACGGTTTTCGCGATGTGCGTGACCAAGGGCCCGGCGCCTTCCTTGCCGGCGCCGGCCGCCAGAACCAAGATGCCGATATCCGCATCCTCGTCGATCAGCTTGAGGATCTGCTCGGCGGCGGCGCCTTCGCGAATGACGCGCTCGACCGCGATCGGGGCAATGGCCGCAGCGCGCGTGGCGTATTTGTCGAGTACCTGCTTGGCGGCCTCCATCTGCTCGGCCTGCATCAGGTCGGCGACGCCAAGCCATTGCTGATTGCGCTCGCTGGTCTCGATGACGCGCAGCATCTGCACCACGGACTTGGTGCGACCGGCGCGCTTGGCCGCCCAATAAACCGCGCGGTCACATTCCGCGGTGTCATCAATGACGACGAGATATTTGCGCTTGTGCCCGCGTTCGAAGCTGCGGCGTTTGCTGCTCATGCCCGAATGTTGGCACGGGCCGCGGCGGCGCGACAAGCGGAACCCCAACTGTCATTCCGAGGCGTCACGAAGTAACGAGCCCGGAATCCAGCAACAAAAACGGCGACTGCATCTGGATTCCGGGCTCGCAGCCTTCGGCTACGCCCAGAATGACAGGATCACCGCACGAAACCGACGATATCCTTGACGGCCTTCATGGTTTCGGCGGCAATTGCCGAGGCGCGCTGCGAGCCGTCCTTGAGTACGGCATCAATATGCGCGCTATCTTGCACGAGCCGCTTCATCTCGGCGCCGATTGGGCCAAGCTTGGCGACTGAGAGATCGACCAGCGCGGTCTTGAAGGCGGAAAATTGCGAGCCGCCGAATTGCTTCAAAACGTCGGCTTTGCTTTTGCCCTCGAGCGCCGCGTAAATGCCGACCAGGTTGTCGGCTTCCGGCCGGGGCTCGAGGCCTTTTTCTTCGCTCGGCAGCGGCTCCGGGTCGGTCTTGGCCTTGCGGATTTTCTGCGCGATGGCGTCGGCGTCGTCGGTCAGATTGATGCGCGAATAGTCCGACGGCTCGGACTTCGACATTTTCTTCGAGCCGTCGCGCAACGACATAACCCGGGTCGCCGGACCCTGGATCAGCGGCTCCGGCTGCGGAAAGAACGTCTCGCCAAAACCGTGCGCGCGGATCGAAGCGGCGTAGTCGTTGTTGAACTTCTGCGCGACGTCGCGGGACAGTTCGAGATGCTGCTTCTGGTCCTCGCCGACCGGCACGTGGGTCGCGCGATAGATCAGAATGTCGGCCGCCATCAGGGTCGGATAGGCGTAAAGGCCGACCGAGACGTTCTCACGGTCCTTGCCGGCCTTCTCCTTGAACTGCGTCATGCGGTTGAGCCAGCCGAGGCGGGCCACGCAGTTGCACACCCAGGCGAGCTCGGCGTGCTCGTGCACCTGGCTCTGGTTGAAGATGATGTGCTTGTTCGGGTCGATGCCGCAGGCGAGGAACGCCGCGGTGACCTCGCGCGTCGTCTTGCTGAGTTCGGGGGGGTCCTGCCACACCGTGAGGGCGTGCATGTCGACCACGCAATAGATGCAGTCGTAGTGCTCTTGCAGCGCGACGAACTTGACGATGGCGCCGAGATAATTGCCGAGGTGCAGATTGCCGGTCGGCTGCACCCCGGAAAACACCCGCTCCCTGAACGCCATTAGCCGTGTCCTTGTGTTGGAGCGTCCAATGCCACGCCGAAGCGCCGCGGCGCAAGGGTCTACAAGCCTCCAGGCGCCGCCAAGCGCCTCAAAGACGGCGGCGGGCCGCGGCAGCGAGATCGGCAATTCGCACGACGCCAAAAAGCTGGGCGGCGGAGAGGTAGATGACGAGGCCGAACGCGATCAGGGCGACCAGCGCGGCGGTGCGGCGCGCACCGTCGCCAGCGTAGGGCGCAACCAGCTCATTTGCAGCAGCGAGTGAAAGCGCCATAACGACTGCGGCGGCAGTGATGCGCAATAGTCGCGGGCCGGCGGTCTTTTCGAGGCGCAGCCAGCGTCGCCGGACAAGAATAGTTGCAAGAATGACGGCGCCCACCCATCCGGAAACGGCGATCGCCGCCGCTACCCCGACATGGCCGTAATACGGAAACAACAGCAGCGCGCCGGCCGCCGCAGCTGCGAGCCCGCAGAGCGCCGCTAGCATCGGTGTTTTCGTATCCTCGTGGGCAAACGAAATCGCGGCAAAGACCTTTTCCAGCACGTGCCCGGGCAATCCGCCGCAGATTGCCGCTAACGCCGCGGCGACGGCTATCGTGTCGTTCGGCAAGAAAAAACCGCGCTCGAACAGCGCGCCGGCAATGGGCTTGGCCAGCGCGGCAAATGCCAACGCGGCCGGCAAGGCGAGGCCGAGCGCGATTTCAAACGCACGAGATTGCGCGGCAGCGATCTCGCGGCCGCGGCGGCGGTGCACGCTTTTGGCGATCAGCGGCACCAGCACCACGGCAATCGCGATCGAGGCAACGCCAAGCGGCAATTCATAGAGCCGATTGGCATAATAGAGCCAAGACACGCCGGCCGCGGACGATGACGCGACCGCCGCGCCGGCCAGCAATTTGAGTTGCGGGATGCCGGCTGAAATCAAATTCGGCGCCGCGCGACGGAAGAATTGCCAAGTCTGCTTTGAAACCCTGATCGGTGACCGCGACCAGCGTTCACCGCGCCACAGCCAGGCGGCTGCAACTATGATGAGTTGCGCCAGCCCTGACACAAGAATTCCTGCCGAAAGCCAGACACCGGCCAATACTGAATCGTCGCGGAGCGCGGAATAGGCGGTCGCAACGGCGGCCAGCATCACGACGTTGAAGGCGATCGTGCCGATCGCAACCGCGCCGACGCGCCCTTCAGCGTTGAGCGCCGCGGCGATCACCGCGACGGGCCCGGCGACCGCGATATAAGGCAGCGCATAGAGCGAATAGAAAAACATCAGCGCCGCGAGTGAATCCTCAAAGCCCGGCGCGATCAGGCGCGGCAACAAGGGCGCGAGGAAAATCGCGATCCCCGTCAGCAACAGCGAAGCGAGCGCGGTCAGCATCAAGACGTAGCGGGAAAACTTGTTCTGCCCATCGCGGAGCCGCAACCAGATGGGCGCAAATGCGCCGTTGATCGCGCCCTCCGCCAGCAGCCGGCGAAAGAAATTGATCAGTTGCAGCAGCGCGAAAAACGCCTGCGCGAAAGGGCTCGAGCCGAACAGCGCAGCTATGCCGGCGTCGCGCGCAAAGCCGAGGACGCGCGAGATCAACGTCGCCCCGCTGACCGTTGCAATATTGCGCGCCAGCGCCAATGCAATCTCCTGCAATTTCCTTTTGTTGCGATCCTAACACGTGAGCGGTGGTCCGACGTGGCTTGACTGGACCGGGCTTGCCCTTGGCTGGGCGGTCGCTTGGCGTTCACCTGGCGTTGGCTTGCCGCTCCGCGATCCGCGGTTATAGTGCGCGCCTTCACGGGAAGCCGCGCATGCTATCCGCCCGCTACGACGTTCTCGGCATCGGCAACGCTATTGTCGACGTCATCGCCAAAGCCGACGACAATTTCCTGGTCGCAAACGGAATGAGCAAAGGCGGCATGGCGCTGATCGACGAGGCGCGCGCGCAGGCGATCTATGCCGCGATGGGGCCGGCGGTTGAAAGCTCCGGCGGCTCGGCGGCCAATACGATTGTCGGCGTGGCCAGTTTCGGCGCGCAGGCGGCCTTCATTGGCAAGGTCAAGGGCGACGCGTTGGGCGACGCCTTCATCCACGATATCCGCGCGGCCGGCGTCGCCTTCGATACCAGGCCGGCGTTCGACGGACCCTCGACGGCGCGCTGCTACATCATCGTGACGCCGGATGGCGAGCGCACCATGAATACGTATCTCGGCGCGGCGCAGGAGCTGCATCCCGACGACGTCAGCGAGGCGGCGATCGCCGGCGCCGCGATCGTTTATCTTGAGGGCTATCTGTGGGACCCGCCGCACGCCAAGCAAGCCTTTCTCAAGGCCGCAAAGATCGCGCATGGCGCCGGCCGCAAGGTGGCGCTGACGCTGTCGGACGCATTTTGCGTCGACCGCTATCGCGAGGAATTTCTCGGGCTTATCCGCCATGGCACGGTCGACATTGTCTTCGCCAATGAGAACGAGCTGCGCAGCCTCTACCAAACCGCGGATTTCGACACCGCGATCAAGGCGATTGGCGCCGACGCCAAGCTCGCGGTGGTGACGCGCAGCGAAAAAGGCTGCGTGGTGGTGTCTGGAGGCAAGGCCGAGGCGGTGCAGGCGGCGCCGATCCGCAAGCTGATCGACGCGACCGGGGCTGGCGACCTGTTCGCCGCCGGGTTCCTGGTTGGTCACGCGCGCGGCAAGGACCTCCGCAGCGCGGCGCGACTCGGTGCGATGGCGGCCGCGGAAGTGATCCAGCATGTCGGGGCGCGGCCAGCGGTCTCGCTCAAGACGCTGGCTGAGACCGACGGCCTCAAGCTCTGAGTTAAGAAAGCTCGGCGGTTTGGCGTGGTAACCAATTGGTAACGAAACGTGGTTACCGATCGGTAAATCGCCAATCCGGAGCCACGCATGGCCGAGAACAACGACAATAAGGACGACGCGGCGAAAGCCAGCGAGCCGAACAGCACCAATGAATTGCCCAACATGGAATCGCCGTCGATATCTCCGGCCGATGAAGTGCCGGAAATCGAGCGCGCCCCACTGCCCGACGCGAAAGCGCCTACAGGGACGCTGACAATTTTTTCGCCCGGCGACGCCAAAGCAAAGACGCTGCCGCCTAGGCTGAAAATTACGCCACGCATGAAGCGTTCGGCACTGCTCGCGGCCTCGGTTGCAATCGCCGCCGCGCTCGGTGCCATCGCCGGTGTCGCGGGTAGCGGCATCGGCAAGAGTGCGCCGGTTGTCGATACGGCCGCCGCAGAGGAAACCCAGGAGATGCGCAAATCGATCGCGCGTCTTACCAAGGACATCGCCGCGCTCAAGACCGGCATCGAAACGGCCAACAAGACCGCCGGCGCGCAGATCGGCAAGATCGCCGAGCGAATCGAGCGAATCGACCGAACGGAAACCACCGGCTCGATCGCCAAGGCTGCGGCAACGCCTGCGCCCGCGGCAGTTGCGGTCGCCACACCGCTGCCGCAGGCCAAGCCCCAGCCACAAGTTCTGGAAGGCTGGTCCGTGCGCGCGGCGCGCAACGGCGCGATTCTGGTCGAGAACCGCGGCGAGATTTTTGAAGTCGAGGCCGGCGACCCGTTGCCCGGCCTCGGCCGTATCGCCAGCATCTCGCACGACAGCGGCCGCTGGGTGGTAACGACGCCGAAAGGCATCATCGTTTCCAACAATGCGCCACCAGCGCGCCGGCGCACGTATTATTCGCCGTATTTCCGGCCGTATTAACGGTTCGCCGCAATATAACGACGGCGCCCCAGCGGGCGCCGTTCTTAATTTGCGAGTGACGCCAGTAGCGGCGCCGTGGAAAGCGTGTCAGATTTTTCTGCGTCGTCAGGCGCGGAGCCGATCATGCGCGTTACACCGCTGGTATTTATTGCCGTTGTCGGTCTGACGGCGATCGCTGCCAATCATGCGGTGCGCGCCCAGGTGACCGGACCTGGTGTAGTGCAGCGCGCCGCCAATCCAGACGCAACGCTGGAAATGGCCGAGAGCTGCCCCGGCCTGATCGCGCGGCATCCGCCATTTCGCAATGACGCGTTCATTCGCCGCGTCGCGCTCAGTTCCGATCAGGTGCGCATTACCTTCATCGGTCACGCCACCTTCCTGATCGAAAGCCCGCAGCTGGTGCGCATCGCCACCGACTACAACGATTTTGTCCGACCGCCGATTTTGCCCGACATCGTGACGATGAACCACGCGCATACCACGCATTACACCGATCATCCCAACCCGAACATCAAACATGTGCTGCGCGGCTGGGCTGGCGATGAAAAGCCGGCACGCGTCGACTTGCAGGAAAGGGACGTGCGCGTGCGCAACGTGCCGACCAATATTCGCGACTGGTCGGGCGGCACCGAACGCCACGGCAATTCGATCTTTATTTTCGAGGTCGGTAACCTGTGCATCGCGCATCTCGGCCATCTGCATCACACGCTGACGCAACAGCAGCTCAACGAGATCGGCCGCGTCGACGTGGTGATGGTGCCGGTCGACGGCAGCTACACGCTCGATATCGAAGGCATGCTGGAGGTGCTTCACGCGCTCAAGGCGCCGTTGATGATCCCGATGCATTATTTCAGCAGCTTCACGCTCGAGCGCTTTCTGTCGCGCATCCGCCAGGAATGGGAGGTGGAGATGAGCGAAGTGCCATCGGTGGTGCTGAGCAAAGCGACGCTGCCGGTAAAGCCGAAGGTGCTTGTCCTGCCGGGCCGCTAGAGGTTATCAACAGCCCGGGCGAAGCTGCGGGAACCCGTCTCTAACGGTCACCCGTATTCGCAGCCCCCGCGCTGGCTGAGAGCTGCGCCGAGGCCAAACCGCCGCCGAACGGTTGAAGGGTCTGCGCCAGACTTGTTGGCGCCGCCGCGTGGAGCTTGGCCGCGCCGCAAGACATCCGCATTAGGATACCGGCCGGCTGTTGTACCGGCCGCTTTGCATTCAAGCCGTCGAAAATCGTATAATTTCCGCCGAGGCTTAGCGGCAGTCGGACGGAGTGTTGCGTCATGTTAAGCGCGGAGCAAAACGATCTCATCACCCGAACCGGGCCCGGCACCGCGGCCGGCTTGCTGATGCGCCGCTATTGGCAACCGGCGGCGCTGGTCGATGAGTTGTCCGGCAACCGGCCGATCAAGCCGGTCAAACTTTTCGGCGAAGATTTGGTGATTTTCAAGGACGACAAAGGCCGCTATGGGCTGGTCGGTCGCCATTGCCCGCATCGCGGCACCGATCTCGCCTATGGCCGGCTGGAGAATGGCGGGCTGCGCTGCGCCTTCCACGGCTGGCTGTTCGACGTGCACGGCAAATGCCTGGAGACGCCGGCCGAGCCGCCCGACAGCAACCTGTGCGCCAACATCAAGCAGGTCGCTTATCCGGTCATCGAGAAGAGTGGCATTTTGTTCGCTTACATGGGGCCCGGCGAGCCGCCGGCACTGCCGGCGTTCGATTGCTTCGTCGCGCCCGACACCCACACCTTCGCCTTCAAGGGCATGATCGATTGCAACTGGCTGCAATCGCTCGAGGTCGGCGTCGATCCGGTTCACACCTCGTTCCTGCATCGCTTCTTCGAGGATGAGGACCCGAACGAAGGCTACGGCAAGATGTTTCGCGACACCTCGAAAGATAGCGACATGCCGATGACCAAGATCATGCGCGAGTTCATCCGCCCGCGCATTGAGGTCGAGCCGACGTCATACGGGTTTCGGCTGGCGACCCTGCGCGAGATCGGCGGCGGCAAGGCGCATGTGCGCGTCACCAACCTGATGTTTCCCAACGCCTTCATCATTCCGATGAGCCGCGAGATGACAATCTCGCAATGGCATGTGCCGATCGATGACACCCGGCACTATTGGTACGCGATCTTCACGTCGTTTAGCGAGCCGGTGAACAAGGACGAGATGCGCCGCCAGCGGCTCGAGCTCTATGAACTGCCGGACTACAAACCGCGCAAGAACAAGGACAACGACTACGGCTTCGACGCCCACGAGCAGGAGCACGAGACCTTCACCGGCATGGGCGCCGACATCAACGTGCACGACCAATGGGCCTGCGAGTCGATGGGCGCAATACAGGATCGCACTCACGAACATCTCGGCACCTCCGACAAGGCGATCAACGCCTACCGCCGGCTGCTGCGTCAGGCGATCGACGACGCCGGCAAGAACCACAAGCCGATGATGGTGCTCGATCCGGCGCAGGCCGCAACGATCACCGGCCCGGCCTGCGTCGACGGCATCGGCCCGGCGGCCGATTGGCAGGGCTATTGGCAACGCACCGACCGGGATCGGCAGGCGACGAAAAGCTGGGCCAGCGGTCACTGATGGCTTTTCGTCCTCGCCGGCCCGCCGCGTCGAGCTTCGTCGATCGCCACCACTTGTGGGACGAGGGCCATGAAAGGGCCGCTGCGGCGGCCTTGCAATCGATCAAGAAAAACAAGCTCGAGCTCATCCGCTTCTCGTTCGCCGACCAGCACGGAATTCTGCGCGGCAAGACGCTGATCGCCGAGGACGCGGTGCGCGCCCTCAAGACCGGCGTCACCATGACGACGACGCTGCTCGCCAAGGACACCGCGCACCGCACGGTGTTTCCGGTGTTCACGGCCGGCGGCGGCTTCGGCATGGAAGAGATGCAGGGCGGCGGCGATTTCATCATGGTTGCCGATCCCACGACGTTCCGCGTGCTGCCATGGGCCGCGAATACCGGCTGGGTGCTGTGCGATATCTATTTCAGCACCGGCAAGCCGGTGCCGTTCTCGGTGCGGCGGATTTATCGCGACGCGCTGTCGCGGCTCGGCACCGCCGGCTTCGATTTCGTGGCGGGGCTTGAAGTCGAATTCCATCTGTTCAAGATCGAGAATCCCCGGCTCGCCCCGGAGGACGCTACCTGGCCGCCGGCGGCGCCTGAGGTCAGCCTGATCAGCCAAGGCTACCAATATCTGACGGAGACGAAATTCGATCAGATCGATCCGGTGCTGGAGGCAATCCGCAAGGGCGTGCAGGCGCTCGGCTTGCCGCTGCGCTCGATGGAAGTCGAGCTTGGCCCGAGCCAGGTCGAGTTCACCTTCCGCCCGCAAATCGGGCTTGAGGCCGCCGACACCATGATGCTGTTTCGTTCGGCGGCGAAGCAGATCGCGCGCCGGAACGGCTATCTCGTGAGTTTCATGTGCCGGCCCGCGCTGCCCAATCTTGCCTCCAGCGGCTGGCATTTGCATCAATCGCTGGTCGAGAAGAAATCCGGCACCAACGCGTTCGCGCTCAACGACCGCGACCTGCTTTCCACCGTCGGCCGCTATTATCTCGGTGGGCTCCTTGCGCACGCGCGCGCCGCGGCGGCGTTCACCACGCCGACCATCAACGGCTACAAGCGCTACCGGCCCTATTCGCTGGCTCCTGACCGCGCGATCTGGGCGCGCGACAACCGCGGCGTGATGATTCGCGTGCTCGGCCAACCCGGTGACCCAGCCACCCATCTGGAAAACCGCGTCGGCGAGCCGGCTGCGAACCCGTATCTCTACATGACCTCGCAGATTTATTCGGGGCTCGACGGCATCGCGCGCCGGCTGGAGCCGGGGCCGTCGGCCGACACGCCGTATGAAGCAGCGGCGGCGCAACTACCGAAAAATCTCGGCGAGGCGCTCACCGCCTTGAGCGCCGACGATTGCTTCCGCGAAGGCTTCGGCGCGGCCTTCGTCGATTATTTCGCCCACATCAAGAATGCCGAGCTCACTCGCTTCAAGGCCGAGGCGAAAGATCAGGCCGAGCCGACCACGTGGGAGCAGCGCGAATATTTCGACCTGTTTTGACGTAAAACGTCACCCTGAGGTGGCCGCGAAGCGGCCCTCGAAGGGTGACGACCC
>JBPCQM010000141.1:0-2858 GCA_050998115.1 Pseudolabrys sp.
GCGTGTGCAGTTGGGCGGCGATCCGGCCAATGCCTTCGGCGGTTCGCGCGTCGGGCGCGGTACCGACGGCGCGCAACAATTCTACGAACACGTAAAACGTCTCGAGAAACCGTTCCGGACCGCTGCGTTCATAGGCAAGCTCGCTGGTCGCCTGCTTCCAGGCGCCGTCGATCTCGCCCAGCACATGATCGTGGGGAATGAGCACGTCCTCGAACACGACCTCGTTGAAATCGTGCTGGCCGGTCATCTGATAAATCGGGTTGACGGTGATGCCCGGCGTTTTCATGTCGACCAGAAATTGCGTCAGGCCGTGACGGCGGTTTTCCTTGGTCGGCGGCGAAGTGCGGAACAGGCCGAGCATGTAGTCAGCGATGTGCGCATTGCTGGTCCAGATCTTGCTGCCGTTGATACGCCAGCCTTCGTTGGTTTTTACTGCCTTGGTCTTGGCGGCGAACAAATCGGAGCCCGATCCTGGCTCGCTCATGCCGATCACAAAGCACAATTCGCCGCGGCAGATGCGCGGCAGGATGTCCTGCTTGATGTGCTCCGGGGCGTATTTCAGCAAAATCGGCCCGCTCTGGCGGTCGGCGACGAAATGCAGGCGCACCGGCGCGTTCATCACCCGGAATTCCTCGGTTACCACGTAGCGCTCGAGAAAACTGCGCTCATGGCCGCCATATTTTTTTGGCCAGGTCATGCCGATCCAGCCCCGGGCGCCAATCCGCTTGCTGAAGGCGCGATCGTGCGAATCTCCGTGGCCCGGCCGGTCCGGCGAGAATGTGCCGGCGGCAATTTCCTCGGCAAGGAACGCGCGGACCTCGGCGCGCAACTTCTCGCACGCGGGCGGCAGCCGGATCGGGTCGAATTGCAGGTCGGTGCTCACGTTGTTTTCTAGTTTACCGCGATGCGATTAATGGCCAGAAATTCTCGGCGCCGCGCCGCGCCGTCAATTTACCAAGCTCGACCGCCCAGTAACTTTCATTGCCGAAGTCGTCGCGCCACGCCAGCATCCGAAGCGTAAAGCGGTGCAAAATGTGTTCGTCGGTAAAGCCGATGGCGCCATGGACCTGATGCGCGATCGCCGCGCCCTCGGCGGCGGCCTCCGCGCATCTAATTTTCGCAGACGCGGCTTCGAGAAATATCGCGTCGTCGGAAGTGTGTTCCTGCGCGATGGCGTCAGCGGCCGAGCCCGAGGCGGCGAGCGCGGCGGCGGTCTCCCCCGCGAGTCGTGCGAGATTCTGCTGCACCGCCTGGAATTTCCCAATCGGACGCTCGAACGCGATCCGCTCGTTGGCGTAGCGCACGCTCATCGCCAAGATCGCTTCCAGCGCGCCGGCGGTCTCGACGCTGCGCACCGTCGAGCCCATCAACATCAGCGCGGTCTGATCAAGACCGGCCGGCGCCGACGCGCTCGCCAGTGGCTTGACCCGCTCCAGCGTCACCCCGTTGAGCGGCTCGCCGGCCAGGTTGTCCCCCTCGCCCAGCCGCACAGCCGCGGTCTCGACCAGCGCGATCACGCCACCGGTGGAGCCGGTTGCATAGACGGCGACATGGTCACTATCGCGCGCAAATGGAATGCCGGTAAGGCGCCCGTTCAGATTTCCCTCGGAATCCAATGTCACGCGTTCACCTGGACGCGCCGGCGCGACCGTCATCGCGCCGGCCGGCGCCGCGATCCCCGCACGCGCCAGCAGCCAGCCGACCAGCAACGTCTCGGCGAGCGGGATTGGCACCCCGAACCGTCCGGCAATGCCGAGGATGGCGAATCCGTCGGCGGTGGTCGCACCGGCGCCGCCGAGCCGCTCTGGCACCCAGGCCAGTGGCAGGCCTGCATCGGAAAGCGCCCGCCAGAGCGGCGCCTCCCACTTACGGTCGTCGGCCTGATTGATGGTCTGGGGTTCGGCCAGAGTCGCGAATATCCGGGACGCCGTTTCGGCGACAATATTATCGCTCTCAGTGTCCACGATGCCTGGGTTCCGGCTGTTCCCTTGCATGGTGAGGGCAGGACAGGCCGTGGGCAAGCAGGCACCAGATCCGCCGCCGCGTCGCGATCAACGAGGTTGATCGGATAAAACACTCCGGCTAGCGTGACCGGCGATAACAAAAAAAGCCAAAATCGGGCTCGCTGTGGGGCGCCACCGGGGAGGATACTATGTACCTGAATTACTTCAGGCTGATCGCCATAGCTTTGACTTTGGCCGCCGCAAGCGGCACGCAGGCTGCCGAGCCGAAACGCGGCGGCATTTTCCATATCTACCATCGCGAGACGCCGCCGAGCCTTTCGATCCACGAGGAAGCGACATTTTCTGTCAACGCGCCGGCCATGGAGCTCTACAACAACCTGGTCGTCTACGACCAGCACAAGCCGCAAAACTCGATGGGAACCATCGTTCCCGATCTGGCCGATAGCTGGGCCGTGGACAAAGCCGGCACCGCGTTGACCTTCAAGCTGCATCAAGGCGTCAAATGGCACGACGGCCAGCCGTTCACCGCCAAGGACGTCAAATGCACCTTCGACCTCATTCAGGGCAAAGGTCAGGACAAGTTCCGCAAGAATCCGCGCAAGGATTTGTTCAGCAACATTTCCGAAGTCACCACCAATGGCGATTATGAGGTGACGCTGCATCTTGCCCGACCGCAGCCCTCGCTGCTGGCGATGCTCGCTTCGGGCTATACGCCGATGTATTCGTGCCACGTCCCGGCTGCGCAAATGCGCACGCATCCGATCGGCACCGGCCCGTTCAAATTCGTCGAGATGAAACAGAACGAATCAATCAAGCTCACGAAGAACCCCGACTATTTCAAGAAGGGCCTGCCTTATCTCGATGGCATCGAATACACGATCATCAGCAATCGTG
>JBPCQM010000206.1:0-5391 GCA_050998115.1 Pseudolabrys sp.
CTGGCAAACCAGCAATCACGACGTTCTACTCTGTTCATGATTTGTTCTATTAAATCCGTGTCCTGCCCGGAGAGTCAAGGCATTAGATTGTCATAATATATCAGTGGCTTAGCTCATTAAGGGGAAGAGGGAGGCGCAGGGTTCAAATCCTGCCACTCCGACCATTTAACTTTTAATCCCTGCAAAGGATTATAGCAGGCTTTCCCAGGTGAAATGATGGCTGATGGCCGAAAGCGATTGACATGACGCCAGAAGGTCTGCCCAGCAAACCAATTCGATTGGGTTCTTACATTTGCATTGGAAGCGCTCTTTTTGCTTTCGGATTAACGTCAATTAGTTATGCAGCGGCAGATAAAGCGGAATATGAATTGCGAGAACGTTGCGGGAAGCGCGCTGAGCAAGTGTGGCGCACGGAATTTCCAAATGACGGCATTACAAATCATCCAGATGGCAGCCAAACGACTACGAACTATAAAAATCATTACAGTGCGACGTTGAACAAATGTTTCTATCTTCAAACGGGAATGACGATCAAAAAGGGAAACACGGCGATAGCCACAGAACGTCTGTACGATATTAACGAAAACAATGAGTATGGGATGCTTGTGAGTGATATTGAAAGTCCGAGTTTTGTTAAGAAGGTTTTCGTTTGCTTTGTGAAAGACAAAAAATGCTCCTCTGAAAATGAATGGCGAGAGCTCTTAAAGCCATTTATGGAAGATGCAGATTGAGCCACGCTAACATCCACCCTCGACATCTCGGCGACTTTACTGCGAGCGGCCTTCACGGCTGAAGGGCTGTGGCTGCGGGTGGCAAGGTACACTTGTGCGAAATCGGGGTCGCCGCGTAACGTCCCGGCTTGAAAGCGAAAACGCTTTCGGCCAATCCATCCGGCCGGACAAGGGAGAGGATCTCACTCATGACAACACTGCGCGGATTCTGTTTGCGGCCAGCTATAGTTCTGGCGCTGGTCGCGCCGTTCGCTTTCGGCGACGCGAAGGCAGCCGACTATCCGACCCGCTCGCCGCATATCATCGTCGGCTATCCGGCCGGGGGCTCGACCGATATTTTGGCCCGGCTATTCGGCCAATGGCTGGGCGAGCGGCTCGGCCAGACCTTCATTGTCGAGAACCGGCCTGGCGCCGGCAATAATATCGGCACCGACCTCGTCGCCAAGGCGGCGCCAGATGGCTACACGATCCTGCTGATCAATCCTGCCAACACCATCAACGCGACGCTCTACAAGAAGCTGACTTTCAATTTTCTCAAGGATATCGATCCAGTCGCGGGGTTCATCCGCGTGCCGAACGTGATGGAGGTCAATCCGTCGGTTCCCGCCAAGACGCTGCCGGAGTTCATCGCCTACGCCAAAGCCAATCCGGGCAAAATCAACATGGCGTCGTCCGGCAACGGCACCTCGATCCATCTGTCCGGCGAATTGTTCATGGCGATGACCGGCATAAAAATGGTTCACGTGCCCTACAAGGGCTCGGCGCCGATGCTTACCGATCTGCTCGGCGGCCAGGTGCAGCTGACATTCGACAACATGCCCTCGTCGATCGGCCACATCAAAGCCGGCAAGTTGCGCGCGCTCGGCGTCACGACAGAAAAGCGCTCGCAGGAATTGCCGGACGTTCCGGCGGTCGGCGAAATCGTGCCGGGCTACGAGGCGAGCGCGTTCTTCGGCTTTGGCGTGCCGCACGGAACGCCGAAGGAGATCGTCGACCTGCTCAATAAGGAGATCAATCTGGCGCTCAAGGACGAGAAGATGCTGGCCAAGCTCAAAGACCTTGGCGGCATTCCGTTGCCGGGCTCGGCCGCCGATTTCGGCAACATGCTCACCGCCGAAACCGCAAAATGGGAAAAGGTGGTGCACGGCGCCAACCTGTCGATCGACTGAATTTCCCTTTCATTTCCCGTTTACGCGGGATGAGCGGGCACAATCAGCGATCATTGATGTAATAAGCCGCCGCGTTGGTAGCGCCGCCGCCGATCACGCACGGCAGGCCGAGCTCGATATGACCGGTCGCCGCGGCCGCGACGCAGCCGACCGCCAGCGCGCCCTGGCCGACTTTGCCCCAGGTCGACATTTCGCGCTTGTAGGCCGGGCCTTTCATCTTGAGCTGCTCGATCGCCGCCAGCGCATCTTTGCGCAAGCGCCCGGTGTCGGCGGTGTCGGCCGCCTGGACGATCTCGTCAAGGATCGCGGCAGTTTCCTTGCCCTGTTGCCGGCGAACGTATTTCAGCGTCGCCAACAGGTTCGCATCGCGCGCCGCGTTCATCGCCAGCGTGTATTTCGCCATGCTGCCGACGGTGAGCCGGTCGACATTGTCCTTGTCTTTCGACCACGGCAGCAGCTCGACCATGCGCATGACCGGCGCGTAAGACCCGCTGGCGAGGTAATAGCCCCATAGCGTGTCGAGCAGCGTCTGGGTCGGCTCGAGCTCAGGCTTTTTCTTTTTCTTGCCGCTGTCGAACCACTCGACCGTCAAAGCCTCGCGCACGCGCTGGAACGTGGTCGTGCTCGGCTTGATGCTGAGTTCATCGAGTACCGGCAATGTGCCGTCGAGATATTGGCCGACCATCACCGCTCGGTTCGGCAACTGAGGCGCGAATTGCCGCAGCAACTTCTTCCAGCGCGGATGGCCGGAATAGGCGATGCCGCGCACGATCGCCCATTGATCTTCCTCGCGCACCGGCAGCATTTTTCGAATCAGCAGGTCGGCGTTTTCCGGATGGGTGCCGATCAGCCCGGCGATGAAGCCGACATAGACGCCGGCCGCCTCCGGCTCCTTGAAGGCGCCGTGAAAACTCAGCGCGCGGATCGCCAGCGGCGCCAGCGCGGCCGGCCGTTCAACGCGATATGCGTTGATCCAGTCGACGGTGGATTGCAGCGAAGAAAATTCCGCCGGCGTTTTCGCGGCTTCCGCCGCCGAGCCCGACAGCATGGCGCCAACCGCAAGAAATGCGAATCTACCCAACCGCATCGTCCCCTCCCGTGTCAGATGCAATGGCGAGAGCAGACCAGGCGAGCCGGACTATTTCCGGGGCGGGCGGCGGCGAAGTCGTGGCACAACTAAGGCCTCCGCCAGCCGTTGGGGACGCCAAAACCCGCGAAAAACCGTTGACGGCGCGCGGCAGGAAAGGCCAATTGCGGCGGCATGGCCGGTGACATTCCCTTCAACAAAACGCTCGATCTGAAGCCCGGCAAAGTCGATGCGCCGGCGCCCGGCGTGCGGCGCCTGCTCGCCAATAACCCGGGCCCGTTCACCTTCAAGGGCACGCTGAGTTACA
The DNA here is from genome assembly GCA_050998115.1 of Pseudolabrys sp. GTDB lineage: Bacteria > Pseudomonadota > Alphaproteobacteria > Rhizobiales > Xanthobacteraceae > Pseudolabrys. The sequence goes on from JBPCQM010000206.1 coordinate 3,295, forward strand.
TCATCGGCCGCGGCAAGGTCGCGATCGTTGACCCCGGACCCGACGATCAGCGCCACATTGCCGCGTTGCTTAATGCCGTGCGCGGCGAGACCGTCACCGATATTTTCGTCACCCACACGCACCGCGATCATTCGCCTGCGGTGCCGGCGGTGAAGGCCGCGACTGGCGCGACGGTCTACGCTGAAGGCCCGCATCGCGCCGCACGGCCGTTGCATATCGGCGAACACAATCCGCTCGACGCCAGCGGCGATCATGAATTTTGCCCCGACGTGGCCTTGCGTGATGGTGAGATTGTCAACGGCGATGACTGGAGCGTTGAAGCGGTAGCGACGCCCGGCCATACCGCCAATCACATGTCCTTTGCGCTCAGGGACAAGAATATTTTGTTCGCCGGCGATCATGTGATGGCCTGGGCGACTTCCATCGTCGCGCCGCCGGACGGCGCAATGAGCGACTACATGGCCTCGCTGCGCAAACTTTCGCGGCGCGGCGAAACGCTTTATTTCCCCGGCCACGGCCCGGCGATTCCGGACGCGCCGCGCTTCGTAAATTTCTACATCGAGCATCGGCGCGCCCGCGAAGCCTCGATCCTGCACCGGCTGGGTAAGAGCGCCGCTGATATTCCGGCGCTGGTGCGCGCCATCTATATCGGGCTGGATCCGCGGCTGACCGGCGCGGCCGGCCTCTCGGTCTTGGCGCACCTGGAGGATCTGGTGGCACGCGGCGTCGTCCAGACCGATGGCGCACCGGCCATCGACGGCATTTACCGGCTGGGCGCCTGACGTTTTTGCGGCTTGCGCTCAACCTTTTCCGGCTCGGGCTTCGGTTCGGGGCCGGCCGCACCGGCCGCGTCGTCGATGTCGTCCAGCAGGGCCACGACCCGCGCAGCATTGGCGCCGAAGTCGTGCGAGCCGTAGCGCGAGGCCGAGCGCACGTCGATCTGCGCGCCGGTGCCGAGCGGGGTGACGCGGATCGAAACGTCGTCGCGAAACCCCATGATGATGGTGCGTGCGACCGCTTCGATGGTGCCCTCGCGGCGGCTTGGCGTCGGTGGCCGTGCGTCGACGATCACCCAGCGCCGCTTGGTGACGACACTGAGAACCGCGTCATAGGTGGCCTTCGGGTTGGTCAGCACCTGCAAGGGCACGACGTTCGGATAGGCCGTGCGCTGCAGCACGGCGCTGTTTCGCGGATAGTCGCTGGTGCCGCGTGGCCGCAGCCTCGCAATGACGTCGAAACGCGGCGGATTGGCCGGATCGGTGGTGACATCGGTAATCGGCGGCAGCTTATAGGCCTTGACGCCGAGATAACCGGGATAGGCCAATAACCCGCAGCCGATCAGGAATCCGGTTACCGCGCGGCCGATGCCGGCGAAACCTAGCCGCCAGATCACAACCGAAGAGGCGAGGGCAAACAGGATGGCCAGCACGGCGAAAACCAGCGCGGCGGCGAAGGTCGCCAACGACGGCACGATTTCGAGGAAACCGGAACGCAGGATGATGATCGACAGCGCGGCCACCGCCAGCGAAAACCAGCCCAGGCGGCTCGACCACGACGCAAGCCTGGAAACCGGCTCTTCGGTGAACGGACGGCGCAACATGGCGCATGGGATAGTGGCTCAGCGCCGTGCAATCAATCCTATTCCGCAGCTTGCACGCTTGGCAGCACGTAATCCTGGAATTGCTTGCGCAGCTCTGTTTTCAGGATCTTGCCGGTGGCGGTGTGCGGAATTTCCTTCACGAACACGACGTCATCCGGCATCCACCATTTGGCGATCTTGCCCTGCAGGTAGCCGATAATACCCTCCCTGCTGGCGGTCCGATCTCTCTTGAGGACGACCACCAGCAGAGGCCGTTCGTCCCATTTCGGATGCGCGACGCCGATCACCGCCGCTTCGGCGACCTTGGGATGGCCGACCGCGAGATTTTCCAGGTCGATCGAGGAAATCCATTCGCCGCCCGACTTGATGACATCCTTGGAGCGGTCGGTAATCTGCATGTAGCCGTGCGGATCGATGGTGGCGACGTCGCCGGTGTCGAAGAATCCTTGATCATCGAGAAGGTCGGCGTCGTCTCGAAAATAGGCGCGCGCCACGGC
>JBPCQM010000100.1:0-4391 GCA_050998115.1 Pseudolabrys sp.
GCGCACCACGTTGTAGTACGTGAGGGTGTGGCCGTGATTTTCACCGCGGCCAACCTCGACCGTCACCTTTGCGGTGACCGGGCACAGCCAGACCTCACCGCTGCGGCGATCGTCCTTGGCGGCCGGCACCGTCGCGGTCACCGTGTTATTGGCGACGCTGAGCGTGACCGGCACGTTCAGTGGCGAGTTGGCGCCGCGGGTCTGCTTGATGGCCTTTTCGATCGCGGCCTTGTCGCTGCCCAGCACATGGACGACGCCGTTGACGACGGCTTGCGGCGTATAGACTTCGCGGTCGCCGCGCGCGTTGGCATAGGCGCGCTCGCGGTCGGAATGGCCGTGCAAGGCCAGCGTGTCCTTCCAGCCGAGATAATCCCAATAGTCGACCGGCAGGCTCATCGTCACCAGCGAGGGATCCCGCGCCAGTTCGCCCATCAATTTGTCGGCCGGCGGGCACGACGAGCAGCCCTGGCTGGTGAACAGTTCGATCACGGCGCGCGGCTCGGCGGACGAAGCCGTTTGCCCCAGCAAAACAGCCGAGCAAGCCAGCACGGTTAATCGCGCTGTAGATAAAGCGACGTGACGGAAATTCATGCGGCCCACACGTTCACCCTGCCCGCCAGCGAAACTCCATTGGGAGTGATAGGCGGACAGGCGTTCACCCGCTACTCACTTCGCGGTGACTGACCGGCGCTTCGGCGCCGGCTCGCGGTGACCGAGTGGCGACGAACGATGGTGTTCAGGCGGCCAGATGGCGCAGAACGTACTGTAAAATTCCGCCATTCTTGAAATAATCGAGTTCATCGAGCGTATCGATCCGGCAAATGAGCGGCACGCGCTTGAGGGTGCCATCGCCACTGACGATCTCGGCGATCAGCTTCTGGTGCGGCTTGAGGTCGCCATGCAGGCCGCGAATGGTGACACACTCGTCGCCGTTGAGCCCGAGGCTTTGCCACGAGGTGCCTTCCTCGAACATCAGCGGCATCACGCCCATGCCGATCAGGTTCGAGCGATGGATACGCTCGAACGACTGCACAACCACCGCGCGGATGCCGAGCAGCCCCGAGCCCTTCGCCGCCCAGTCGCGCGAAGAACCGGTGCCATACTCCTTGCCGGCGAACACGACCAGCGGGACTTTGTCGGCTTTATATTTCATCGCGGCGTCGTAAATCGTCATCTTCTGCTTCGACGGGTAATGCACGGTGAAGCCGCCCTCGACGCCCTTCACCATCTGGTTCTTCAGGCGGATGTTGCCGAAGGTGCCGCGCATCATGACTTCGTGGTTGCCGCGCCGCGTGCCGTATTGGTTGAAGTCGGCCGGCTTGACCTTGTGGTTGACCAGATATTTTCCGGCCGGCGAATCAACCTTGATCGAGCCGGCCGGCGAGATGTGATCGGTGGTGATCGAATCAAGGAACAGGCCGAGCACGCGCGCGTCGACGATGTCCTGGAGCGGCTCCGCGTGGCGGCCCATGCCGGAAAAATATGGTGGGTTCTGAACGTAAGTGGATTTCTTGTCCCAGTCGTAGGTCATGCCGCCCTTGACGCTGATCTTGCGCCAGTTGGCGTCGCCCTTGAACACGTCGCCGTATTTCTTGATGAACATCTGCCGCGTGATGGTCTTGCGGATGACCTCTTCGATTTCCTTGTTGGTCGGCCAGATGTCGCGCAGGTAGACCTTGACGCCCTTTGCGTCGACGCCGAGCGGCTCCTTCGCCAGATCGACCTGCATCGAGCCGGCGATCGCGTAAGCGACAACCAGCGGCGGCGACGCAAGGTAATTGGCGCGCACGTCGGCGTTGACCCGGCCTTCGAAATTGCGATTGCCGGAAAGCACGGCGGCGGCGACCAGATCGTTCTTGTTGATCGCCTCAGAAATCTCCGGCGGCAGCGGGCCGGAATTGCCGATGCAGGTGGTGCAGCCGAAGCCGATCAGGTTGAAGCCGAGCTTGTCGAGGTCCTTTTGCAACCCGGACTTGTCGAGATATTCGGCGACCACTTGCGAGCCCGGCGCCAGCGAGGTCTTGACCCAGGGTTTTACGGTGAGCCCGCGGGCGGCGGCCTTGCGGGCCAGGATGCCGGCGGCCATCATGACGTTCGGGTTCGAGGTGTTGGTGCAGGAGGTGATCGCGGCGATCACCACGTCGCCGTTGCCGAGATCGTGCTTGCGGCCTTTGACCGGCACACGCTTGGTCATCTCCTTCGCCTTGTTGAACTCCTTGTCCATCGAGCAGGCGAAGCCGGTCTTGACGTCCTTGAGCGCGACGCGGTCCTGCGGGCGCTTCGGGCCGGCGAGCGAGGGCTCAACCGTCGAAAGATCGAGCTTGAGAATCTCGGTGAACATCGGGTCCGGCGTCGACTTGGTGCGGTACATGCCTTGCGCCTTGGCATAGGCATCGACCAGCGCCACCAGTTCGGCCGGGCGGCCGGTATCCTTCAGATAATTGACGGTGAGATCGTCGACCGGCGAAAAGCCGCAGGTCGCGCCATATTCCGGCGCCATGTTGCCGAGCGTGGCGCGGTCGGTGACCGGCAGCGCGGCAAGGCCGGGGCCGAAGAATTCGACGAATTTTCCAACCACGCCGAATTTGCGCAGCGTTTCGGTGACGGTCAGCACCAGATCGGTGGCGGTGATGCCTTCCTTCATCTTGCCGGTGAGCTTGAAGCCGATCACCTCCGGCAGCACCATCGACATCGGCTGGCCCAGCATGCAGGCCTCCGCCTCGATGCCGCCGACGCCCCAGCCGAGCACCGAAAGCCCGTTGACCATGGTGGTGTGCGAGTCGGTGCCGACCAGCGTGTCCGGGTAAGCGACGTCCAAGGTGGCGGCCTTGCCGTCCACCTTCACTTTTTCCTTGCGGGTCCAGACCGTGCGCGACAGATATTCAAGATTGACCTGGTGGCAAATACCCGTGCCGGGCGGCACTACGTTGAAATTATCGAACGAGCGCTGCGCCCATTTCAGGAACTTGTAGCGCTCTTGATTTTGCCGGTATTCCTCGTCGACGTTTTTTTTGAACGCGCCATTGTTGCCGAAGAAGGTCACCGCGACCGAATGGTCGATCACCAGATCGACCGGCACCAGCGGGTTGATGCGCTTGGGATCGCCGCCCAGCAGCTTCATGGCGTCGCGCATCGCCGCGAGATCGACCACCGCCGGCACGCCGGTGAAATCCTGCATCAGCACCCGCGCCGGGCGGAACGCAATCTCGTGATCCGAGGTCTTGTTCTTCAGCCAGGCGGCCAGCGCCTGGATGTCTTCCTTTTTCACGGTGCGGCCGTCTTCGTGGCGCAGCAGGTTTTCCAGCAGCACCTTGAGCGAAAACGGCAGGCGCGAGATGCCCTTGAGGCCGTTCTTTTCGGCGATCGGCAGGCTGTAATATGCGTAGGTCTTGCTGCCGACCTGGAGGGTCTTGCAGCACCGGAAACTGTCGAGCGAGGTCATGTGAGGTGATCCATTCCCGGCCGGGGACATAGTGGCGCCTCCGCGCTAAGCTGTTCTTGCAGCGTCAATTTTCAGGCTGGCGGGGCTCGGTAGGGCTTCCGGTGCAGATTGACGCAGTCGGTGGGCTTATAGGGTTTTTTCGTGCCGGAAGCCATATTGAGCGGAATAAGCGAGCCAATGCACCCAGTTAGCGGCCATCTCCAGAGGGTTTGAGCGTGCGACTGGTTGCCGATGACCTCACCTGTGTCCGCGCTGGGCGCGAAATCTTCGCGGGTCTGAGTTTTTCGCTCAGTGCTGGAGAAGCCTTGGTGATTACCGGGCGTAACGGCGCCGGAAAATCCTCGTTGCTGCGCATGGCGGCCGGACTGCTGCGGATCGCCGGCGGTTACGTCGGGCTCAAGAACGCGAGCGGAGAGCTTAGTCTGCCAGAGCAATCGCATTACCTCGGCCACCTCGACGCGCACAAAGCTTCTTTGACGGTTGCCGAAAATCTCAGGTTCTGGGCGGATTATTTTGGCGGTCACGGCGATCGCCGGGCGCTGGCAACTGTCGGGCTCGACTCGCTCGCCAACCTCCCCACCGGATATTTGTCGGCCGGACAAAAGCGGCGGTTCTCGCTGGCGCGGCTGATCGCGGTGAAGCGGCCGGTGTGGCTGCTGGACGAACCGGGTTCCGCGCTCGATGCTGCGGCGCAGAAACAACTTGCTGCCATCATGAACGCACATCTGCGCAGCGGTGGCATCATCCTCGCCGCCGCGCACGGGCCGATCGGCCTCAAGCGCGCGCAGCGGCTAAGGCTCGGCGCATGAATGCATTGGCCGCAATTTTAAGACGCGACATCCGCCTCGCCGTGCGCGCCGGCGGCGGCGCTCTGATGGGCGCGTTGTTTTTTCTGATCGTCGTCACAATGATGCCGTTTGCCATCGGCCCCGACCTCGCGCTGCTGGCC
>JBPCQM010000274.1:0-6478 GCA_050998115.1 Pseudolabrys sp.
GGTGGGCCGTGTGGCGTTCTCCCGCTCCCGCTTCCGGAGGAGTGTAGCTCAATTGGTAGAGCACCGGTCTCCAAAACCGGGGGTTGCAGGTTCGAGTCCTGCCACTCCTGCCAGTTAGGGCCAACGAGTTTCTGTGGGTCGGGGCGGGCAAGCGAGCGCGGCAAGAACTAAGTAAGTACCAAGTAGAAGACTCGGATTAGGTTCGGTCAGGATCGATATGGCGAGAACGTCACCGTTCAAGTTCCTGCAGGAAGTGCGCACGGAGACGCAGAAGGTCACATGGCCGTCGCGCCGCGAAACCATGATCACCACCGCAATGGTGTTCGTCATGGTGGCGATTACTTCGGTGTTTTTTCTGGTGGCGGACCAGTTGATCCGCATGCTGGTGACATTCGCGCTCGGACTTGGGAGCTAGATTGAGATTTGGCAGCTCGCTTGAAATAGAGACAAGAAACAAATGAGCGATACCGCGACTTCCACGACCGCAGCGACGCTGCCAGCCGGCAAGCCGAAACGCTGGTATATCGTGCACGCCTATTCGAATTTCGAGAACAAGGTCGCCGATTCGATCCGCGAGCAGGCCAAGCAACGCGGCCTCGCCGGGCATTTCGAAGAAGTGATGGTGCCGAAGGAAAAGGTCACCGAGGTGCGGCGCGGCCGCAAGGTCGAGGCCGAGCGCAAGTTCTTTCCCGGCTATGTGCTGGTGAAGATGGACCTGACCGACGACGTCTATCACCTCATCAAGAATACGCCGAAAGTCACCGGCTTCCTCGGCTCCGACAAGAAGCCGATGCCGATTTCGGACGCCGAGGCCGAACGCATCCTGCATCAGGTGCAGGAAGGCATCGAGCGGCCCAAGCCCTCGGTGTCGTTCGAGATCGGCGAGCAGGTTCGCGTGTCGGACGGGCCGTTCGCCTCGTTCAACGGCGTGGTCGAGGAAGTCGACGAGGGCCGCTCGCGCGTCAAGGTCGCAGTATCGATCTTCGGCCGCGCGAAGCCGGTCGAATTGGAGTTCACGCAAGTGGAGAAGCTTTAGAGTTTACCTCTCCCCGCGTACGGGGAGAGGTCGCCATTCAAGCGTAGCGAGGATGGCGGGTGAGGGGCTTTGGTAGTCAAGGAAGAGCCCCTCATCCCGACCTTGTCCCCGCAAGAGCGGGGAGAAGGAGCAGCAGCGTGGGAGGTGAGGCGGTTAAGCCAACCGTCAAGATCCGCACCACTAAACGGAGTGAGACATGGCTAAAAAAGTCACTGGATTCCTGAAATTGCAGGTGCCCGCGGGCGCCGCCAATCCGTCGCCGCCGATCGGGCCGGCGCTCGGTCAGCGCGGCCTCAACATCATGGAGTTCTGCAAGGCGTTCAACGCGCAGACCCAGAAGATCGAAAAGAACACGCCGATCCCCGTGATCATCACCACCTATCAGGATCGCTCGTTCACCTTCGAGATGAAGACGCCGCCGGTGTCGTTCTTTCTCAAGAAGGCCGCCAATCTGCAAATGGGCTCAAAGACCCCCGGTCGCGAAAAGGTGGGCTCCGTCACCTCGAAGCAGGTGCGCGAGATCGCCGAGCAGAAGATGAAGGATCTAAACGCCACCACGATCGAAGCCGCCATGAAGATGATCGAAGGCTCGGCCCGCTCGATGGGCCTCGAGGTCAAGGAGTAATCGTCATGGCAACAGGAAAACGCACAAAGACGATCCGCGAAGGCGTCGATCCGGCGAAAGCCTATTCGCTCACCGACGCCGTGAAAATGGTCAAGGAACGCGCCAAGGCGAAGTTCGACGAGACCATCGAAGTGGCGATGAATCTCGGCGTCGATCCGACCCACGCCGACCAGATGGTGCGTGGCGTCGTTTTGCTGCCGAACGGCTCGGGACGCACGCTACGGGTCGGGGTGTTCGCGCGCGGCGCTAAGGCCGAGGAAGCGAAAGCGGCCGGCGCCGATGTGGTCGGCGCCGAGGACCTGGTCGAGAAGGTCAACAACGGCCAGATCGACTTCGACCGCTGCATCGCCACCCCGGACATGATGCCGCTGGTCGGCCGTCTCGGTAAGGTGCTAGGCCCGCGCGGCATCATGCCAAATCCGAAAGTCGGCACCGTGACGATGGATGTCACCACCGCGGTCAAGGGCGCCAAGGGCGGCTCGGTTGAGTTCCGGGTGGAGAAGGCCGGCATCGTCCAGGCCGGGGTTGGCAAGGCCTCGTTCTCCGAGGACAAGCTGGTCGAGAACATCAAGGCGTTCGCCGATGCCGTGCAGAAGGCGAAACCGCCCGGCGCCAAGGGGCATTACATCAACCGGGTCTCGATCTCCTCTACGATGGGTCCCGGCTTCAAGATCGATACGGCGTCGTTGTTCGACGCCGGTACCGCCATCCATTAGGGCGACTTCCGAGGATTTTCCCCCGGAATCCTCGGAAAAACTCAAAGATTTCTTAATTTTCCCCTTGGCAAAAGAGCCCGAAGGCTCTAGATCACCGCCCATGGGGCGTGCCGGCCCGTTCTGTCGGCACGCCTTTACGCGTCTCAAACAACATACGGTGGATCAAGGCCTGACCTTTGGACAATCCTGCGGGATTTTTGAAAGGACCAGGCGGCGATTTGCAAATGTGAGGCGCGCACTACCTGTCCGAGACTGCCGGTGTCCGGTCGCAAGGCCGAACTTGATCCCGGCCCGCTCCTGCGAAAGCAGGTTCGGGTTTCAAAATGGGGCCAGCACAGACGGGGACGAAGACTGGTAGCCGGCTCAATTGTGAGTTTGATTGAGTCTTATCGGTTCGAACCTCGGAGACCCAAGCTGGAATCCCACGGGATTTCGCTTCGGGGGGCAGGCTTTCTGAATCGTCGTCTGCCCGGTTCGCGTTTTGAATCTTGCGGGACGGCGGGTAGCAACCGGCGGCTCGCAACGACAGCGGACCGCCAAACCGGAAAGAGCTTGCAGTGGATCGAGCGGGAAAAGCGCAAGCCATCACCGAACTGAACGGGGTCTTCAAAACCTCGAATGTCGTGGTGGTCGCCCACTATTCCGGCCTCACCGTCGCGCAAATGCAGCTTCTGCGAAAGCAGATGGGGCAGGCGGGCGCCAAGGTGAAGGTCGCGAAAAACCGTCTCGCCAGGATTGCTCTCGAAGGTACCGACGCGGCTTCCATCGCGCCCTTGCTGAAGGGCCCGACCGTGCTCGCCTATTCCGGCGATCCGGTTGCCGCGCCGAAGGTCGCCACCGACTTCGCCAAGGCGAACGAACAGTTCGTTATTCTTGGCGGATCGATGGGCAAGACCGCGCTCGACCCGAACGCCGTCAAGGCGCTCGCGGCGTTGCCGTCGCTCGATGAATTGCGCGCCAAGATCGTCGGCCTGATCCAGGCTCCGGCGACCAAAATCGTGCGGGTTATCGGTGCGCCGGCCACCAAAGTCGCCCGCGTGGTTTCGGCCTATGCCTCCAAAGAACCTTCCACGAGCGCTGCGGCGTGATCATTCAAACTGGTTCGAACCGATAGGACTTGTAAAATGGCTGACTTGCAGAAAATCGTCGATGACTTGTCGAAACTGACCGTCCTTGAAGCGGCAGACCTCGCCAAAATGCTGGAAGAAAAGTGGGGCGTGTCAGCCGCGGCTGCGGTGGCCGTTGCCGCCGGTCCTGCCGGGGGCGGCGCCGCCGCCGTCGAAGAGAAGACCGAATTCACCGTAGTCCTCGCCGCTGCCGGCGAGAAGAAGATCGAGGTGATTAAGGAAGTGCGGGCGCTCACCGGTCTCGGCCTCAAGGAGGCCAAGGACCTGGTCGAAGGCGCGCCCAAACCCGTCAAGGAAGGCGTCAACAAGGAGGAGGCCGACAAAATCAAGGCCACTCTCGAAAAGGCCGGCGCCAAGGTTGAGCTTAAATAGGCGAATGCCTATTTAAGCGAAATCCCCCCGGACGAGCGCAGCGAGAACCGGGGATCGCTGAAAGTTAAGCCGTCAAGGCAGAAGTAAGTGGCATTCCCGGGCGAGGGCGCCCGGGAATTCACAAGAGCGAGGCGGCCCGGGCCGAAAGCCCGGTCGAGGCGAAACAGGAAACGGTGGCGGCCTTTCGGCCGGTCACACGGATACGTGAAGAGTGCGGCGGATCGGGAAAGGCTAGTCCAAGGCTGGTTCTTGGCCCGAATCTGACATGGAACGGGGCAGGCGTGGCGCTTGTCTTAATGGTCGCGATGGATTGCGGCTATTGAGAGAATCGCCGCCGCTGCCAGCGTTCGCATCTATATAGAGAGAGACGAATGGCGCAGACGTTTACCGGTCGCAAGCGCGTTAGAAAGTTTTTCGGAAAAATCGAGGAAGTCGCGGAGATGCCGAACCTCATTGAGGTTCAGAAGGCGTCCTACGATCAATTCCTTCTGGTCAAGCCGCCGGAAGGCGGCCGCCCCGACGAGGGGCTGCAGGCGGTTTTCAAGTCGGTATTCCCGATCTCGGATTTCTCCGGCTCCTCGATGCTGGAATTCGTCAAATACGAATTCGAGCCGCCGAAATACGACGTCGACGAATGCCGCCAGCGCGGCATGACCTACGCCGCGCCGCTCAAGGTGACGCTCCGCCTCATCGTGTTCGATGTCGACGAGGAAACCGGGGCGAAGTCCGTTAAGGACATCAAGGAGCAGGACGTCTACATGGGCGATATCCCGCTCATGACCATGAACGGTACCTTCGTCGTCAACGGCACCGAGCGCGTCATCGTCTCGCAGATGCACCGTTCGCCCGGCGTGTTCTTCGATCACGACAAGGGCAAGACCCACTCCTCGGGCAAGCTGCTGTTTGCCGCGCGCGTCATTCCCTATCGCGGTTCCTGGCTCGACATCGAATTCGACGCCAAGGACATCGTGTTCGCGCGTATCGACCGCCGCCGCAAGATTCCGGTGACCTCGCTGATGTTCGCGCTCGGTCTCGACGGCGAGACCATCCTGAGCACGTTCTACAAGAAGATCATCTACAAGCGGGCCAAGGACGGCTGGCGGGTGCCGTTCGACGCCACCCGCTTCCGTGGCTACAGCACCATCAACGACCTGATCGACGCCGATAGCGGCAAGGTGGTGCTCGAGGCCGGCAAGAAGCTCACCGTGCGCGGCGCGCGCCAGCTCCAGGAGAAGGGCCTAAAGGCGCTGCGGCTGTCGGATGAGGAACTGGTCGGCAACTACCTCGCCGAGGACCTCGTCAATCCCAAGACCGGCGAGATCTATGCCGAGGCCGGCGAGGAGATCACCGAGAAGTCGCTGAAGGCGCTCAACGAGCAGGGCTACAAGGAGCTGCCGCTGCTCGACATCGACCACGTCAATGTCGGCGCCTATATCCGCAACACGCTGCATGCCGACAAGAACATGACGCGCGAGGACGCGCTGTTTGACATCTACCGCGTGATGCGGCCCGGCGAGCCGCCGACGCTCGACTCGGCGCAGACCATGTTCCAGTCGCTGTTCTTCGACAGCGAGCGCTACGACCTGTCCGCGGTCGGCCGCGTCAAGATGAACATGCGCCTCGAACTCGATGCGCCGGACACCCACCGCACGCTGCGCAAGGAAGACATTCTCGCCGTCATCAAGACGCTGGTCGATTTGCGCGACGGCAAGGGCGAGATCGACGACATCGACCATCTCGGCAACCGCCGGGTGCGTTCGGTCGGCGAGCTGATGGAGAACCAGTACCGGATCGGCCTGTTGCGCATGGAGCGCGCGATCAAGGAGCGCATGTCCAGCGTCGATATCGACACCGTGATGCCGCAGGACCTGATCAACGCCAAGCCGGCGGCCGCCGCGGTGCGCGAGTTCTTCGGCTCGTCGCAACTGTCGCAGTTCATGGAGCAGACCAACCCGCTGTCGGAAATCACCCACAAGCGCCGGCTCTCGGCGCTTGGTCCGGGCGGCCTGACCCGCGAACGTGCCGGCTTCGAGGTGCGCGACGTGCATCCGACGCATTACGGCCGCATCTGCCCGATCGAGACCCCGGAAGGTCCCAACATCGGCCTGATCAACTCGCTCGCGACCTTCGCGCGCGTCAATAAATACGGCTTTGTCGAAACGCCCTATCGCAAGGTCAAGGACGGCCGCGTCACCGATGAGGTGGTCTATCTGTCGGCGATGGAAGAGGGTCGTTACCGGGTCGCGCAGGCCAACGTGCCGCTCGACAACCGCGGCCGCTTCACCGAAGACCTGATCGTCTGCCGGCACGCCGGCGAAGTGCTGCCGATCACGCCGGACAAGGTCGACTACATGGACGTGTCGCCGAAGCAGCTCGTCTCGGTGGCCGCGGCGCTGATTCCGTTCCTTGAGAACGACGACGCCAACCGCGCGCTGATGGGCTCGAGCATGCAGCGTCAGGCGGTGCCGCTGGTGCGCGCCGAAGCGCCGTTCGTCGGCACTGGCATGGAAGGCGTCGTGGCGCGCGACTCCGGCGCCGCGATCGCGGCGCGCCGGACCGGTGTGATCGAGCAGGTCGACGCTAACCGTCTCGTGGTGTGGGC
>JBPCQM010000012.1:0-6996 GCA_050998115.1 Pseudolabrys sp.
TCCAGTTGCGCGCGCAGCAACTCCTCGCGCACGCCGTGGACGCTGATGCGGCCGAACGTCTCGGTCACTGTCGTCAGCGCGCCGACAATGTCGAACTCGCCCGATCTGCGCGCTTCGTGCAGTGCCCAGGCGCTGTCCTTGCCGCTCGACCAGGCGATCCAGGCTTTCGGACGCTTCATGCAGCAGTTTCGGTCATCGGCGTCGCTGGCGCAAACGCGGCCGGGGCTCCCTTGCCTCCGGCTCGCTCGAAAATGCGCCCATCTTGCGCAGCGCCGCCTCCGCCGCGCGGGTGCCTGATTCCCAAGCGCCGCCGACCGTGCCCCACAAGGTTTCATGTACCGCCTCGCCGGCGAAATAGATGCGCTCGCGCAGCGGCTCCATCAGAATCTTGCGGGCGTCGGCATTGCCCGGCGATGCCGCGGAAAACGCGCCGCGCGTTAACGGGTCTTCGCTCCAGCGCGTCACCGCTGCGCGTTTGATCGATTTTTTCGCACTGGCGCCGAACACCGTGACGAGCCAGTCATTGGCGAAGGCAGTCATGGCGGCCTCGCCCTGCCGCGTCAGTTCGCGACCGAACGGGCCGGCGATCTCAACCATGCACAAGCTGGTGCCGCCGACATTGGCGAACAGCGCGGCGGTTTTCGGCCCTGCCGATTTCTCGAACACCAGATCGTCCGGAGCCAGTCCGAACGGATTTCGCGGAAGCTCGAACGCGATATGGTCGAAGCTGCCGAGCGAGAGCGCCCTCAGCGCATCGACCTGCCGCTTCGGCAAACCCGGACTAAAACTTACTCCGCCTGAAACCAGCACGTCGGTTGAGAGCGTGACGATTGCAGCGCGCGCCCGGATGCGACCGCTCGGCATGCGGGCCTCGATGGCGCTGTCCCAGTCCAACCCCGACACCGGTGACGACAATTGAACCGGAACACCGGCGGCGAGCTTCGCCAGCAGCGCGCCGTATCCTTGCCGGCAGAACGCGTCGGCCTCACGCTCGTCGGCGCGAGAAAAATCGATCGCCGAAACGACGCCGAGGTCTTTGCCGATGCTGTACGGCCCGAGCGCGAATTCGACACTAGCCTGCCAGTCGCCAAGTTCGCGCGGCAGTGCGCTGCGCGCCGCCACGTCCCCTCGGCCGCGCCCGGCCTCGGTCACCGCGCGGCTCGCCTGCACCAGCATGGAAAAATATTGCTCCATCTCGGCGTCACGCGCGGCGCGCGGCGGAACGCGAAGGATCTGCGCGCGCGGCGCCGGATAAATTTCCAGGCCGGTTCCAGACGCGAGCTTCGTCAGTGGATTGCTGTCGGGCTTATGAATCCAGTGCGCGCCGCGGTCGAACGGCACGCTGAATGCGCGCGTATCGGTGACGCAGCGGCCGCCGATGTGGTCGGACGCCTCGACCAGTGCAAAGCGCCGGTTGGCCGTCGCGACCCGCCGCGCTGCGGCGATGCCAGCCGCACCCGCGCCGACAATAAGAATGTCGACCTCGCCGGATGCCGGCACCGCGCCAAATACCGACGCCTGCGCCGCCACCGCCGCGGAAGCGGCAAAGGACGAACGAAGAAACGAGCGGCGGCTGATGCCCGGCATGGTATCCGAATGGTTGCTATTGAGGCGGTGACACTGCCCGAAGGAGCATCACGCCGCAATTATGAATGGCTAATATTTCGTAACCCCACTTCCTGAGCAGGAACCGAATTGCAACGAAGTTTCACTAAATTCGCCGCCAACAAGACGCGCATCCGAACGACCGCGTGCGGTGACGCAGGACGACAATGGGCTGGGCATTTGACGGCGTCGGGCATTTCCTCGCCCGTTATCTGGAAGAGCCGGAGTCGGGCTACGAGCCGTGCTCTCCGCGTGAGGCAGATTCGCTTCGCGCCGTGCTGCAGCCGGGCGACGTGTTGCTGGTCGAAGGCAACAACCATATTTCAGGCGTCATCAAATATCTCACGCAATCGACCTGGTCGCATGCCGCGCTTTATTGCGGACCAATCGGCGACCGTTTCACCGCGAAAGACGAACCACTGGTTCTGGTCGAAGCCAATATCGGGCAAGGGGTTGTCGCAGCACCGCTGTCGAAATATGCGCGCTATCACACCCGAATCTGCCGGCCGATCGGCCTGACCGCCGACGACCGCGCGCTGGTTTGTGCTTATGCCGCCGAACGGATCGGCTTTGACTATGACCTCAAGAATATCCTCGACCTGATGCGCTTCCTGATGCCGCTGCCGGTACCGCAGCGCTGGCGGCGGCGCATGATGTCGCTCGGCTCCGGCCACCCGACCCGAATCATCTGTTCGGCGCTGATCGCGCAGGCGTTCGAGGCGGTGCGCTATCCGATCCTGCCGAAGATCACGAAAGTCGAAAGCGCCGCGGCCCGCGCGGAGATTCTCGAAATTCGCCACTCCTCGCTTTTTGCGCCCCGCGACTTCGACATCTCGCCTTATTTCGAGGTGGTAAAGCCGACGTTGGTGAAAGGCTTCAACTACAAATCGATGAGTTGGGCCGACCGCCCGGTTAGCCACGCCAAAACCCTCATCGCGCCGCCGCTCGCACCGATCGATAATGCGGCCGGCCCCCCCGCGCACGCGACGACCTGAAGCCTTCGCCAAGCTCTTGCCGCGCGGCGGATGCGCCGCTAACTGTGGGCGGATGCTCACCGCCGCCGCCACGACCCTCAGTCAAATATTCACACCGCCGCTGCGCGCCGTCCTGTGGAAGGCGATCGGCCTTGCATTGCTTATGATCGTGCTGATCGGCATCGGCTTGCAGCGCCTGTTCGCCTGGCTCGCGGCGGGTGGCGCGAACTGGGCAGAGACGGCGACCGGCCTCGGCTCGCATAGCGTCTGGTCTATATTAGGATCAATCCTCTCGGTAATGGCGTCGCTCGGCATCATCACCGGCGCGTTGTTTCTGATGCCGGCCGTCACCGCCTTTGTCGGCAGCTTTTTCGTCGACGAGATCGCCGACCACGTCGAGCGCGATTCCTATCCCGCCGAGCCGGCCGGCCGCGCTTTGCCGCTGTTCCGCGCGCTGGTCGAAGGCATCAAGATCGCGCTGCTGGCGCTGGTCATCTATTTGCTGGCCTTGCCGTTCTTTCTGTTCGGGATCGGGTTGATTGTACTGTTTCTCGCCAACGCCTATTTGCTCAGCCGGGAATATTTCGAGCTGGCCGCGATGCGGTTTCGCCCGCCGGCCGAGGCCAAAGCGATGCGCAAGCGTCACGCCGGCTACCTGTTCATGGCCGGCATGTTGATCGCGGCGTTCGTGTCGATCCCGATCGTTAACCTCGCGACGCCGCTGTTCGCCATGACGTTCATGGTGCACGTCCACAAGCGGCTGTCGGGGGCGCGGGCAGAGTTGATCGTTCCCGCCCGCTAGAACTGTCGCTTGTCGATCACGCGCTTGGCTTTACCCATCGAGCGCTCGACGCCACCCGGCTTCACGATTTTCACCCCGGCGGTGACGCCGATCAGCGCCTTGATCTGATAGGCGAGGTCGCGGTCGCAATCACGCCACACGCCCTCGCCGGTTTCAGGCCGCGCTTCAACCATCACGGTGATATTGTCGAGCCGCTCTTGCCGCGTCAGTTCGATAACGAAATGCGGCGCCAGCCTATTGTCGGCGAGGATGATCTCCTCAATCTGGCTCGGGAACACGTTGACGCCGCGCACGATCATCATGTCGTCGGACCGGCCAATCACCTTTTCCATCCGCCGCATCCAACGCGCCGTGTAGGGCAGCAGGCGTGACAGGTCGCGGGTGCGGTAGCGGATCACCGGCATCGCTTCTTTGGTCAGCGACGTGAAAACAAGTTCGCCGACTTTGCCGTCTGGCAGCACTTCGCCGCTTTGCGGGTCGATCACCTCTTGATAGAAGTGGTCTTCCCATATCACGCAGCCGTCCTTGGTCTCGATGCATTCGCAAGACACGCCGGGGCCGATCACTTCAGACAGCCCGTAATTGTCGATGGCATGCATGTCGAAGGCGTCCTCGATCTCGTCGCGCATCGCAGTGGTCCATGGTTCGGCGCCGCACATTGCGATTTTCAGCGACGACGTTCGCGGATCAACCCCCTGCATACGAAATTCATCAAGAATCGCGAGTAGATAGCTGGGGGTTACGAAAATAACGTCCGGCTTGAAATCGCCGATCAGCTTCACCTGCCGCTCGGTCATGCCGCCGGACACCGGCACCACCGTGAGCCCAAGTGTCTCGGCCCCCTGGTGAAAGCCAAGCCCGCCGGTGAACAAACCATAGCCGTATGAGTTCTGCGCCAGCATGCCGGGCCGGCAGCCGGCCGCGCGCATGCTGCGCGCGATCAAGCTCGCCCAAGTGTCGAGATCCTTACGGCTGTAGCCGACCACGGTGGGCTTGCCGGTCGTGCCGGACGAAGCGTGAATGCGTAGGCATTGCTCGCGAGGAATGGCGAACATGCCAAACGGATAGTGCTCGCGAAGCTCGGCCTTAGTGGTGAATGGAAATTTGCGCAAGTCACCGAGCGATTTCAGATCATCCGGGTGAACGCCGGCTTTATCGAACGACGTTTTGTAATGCGCGACGTTTTTGTAGACATGCGCCAGCGTCCACTTCAGTCGTGTGAGTTGCAACGCCGAAATTTCTTCGCGCGAGGCGATCTCGATCGGATCGAGGTCTGCCTTGCGCGGCGTCAGATCGACGCCCTTGAGTTGCAATCCCGGCATACTATTCACCTGCGCAGGATCTTGTCCGAAAACCGGTTTCCACTTTTTGGGATCATACGCTCAGACTTTCCGTTGCGCCGCGTTCCAGTGCTTTTCTAGATTAGCGATCAGCGCCGGGCTGAAATGGCAATAAGCCTGCTCGCGGCAATAGACCGCCATGTAGCGGCGGAAATCGTCGAGCGATTCTTCGCCGACGCGGAAGGCGCGCCGGTTGCTCGCCGCGCTGACCACGCCTGACGAGGTGAAATCGTCGCAGACTTTGGTGACGGCCTGCTCGACCTCGCCGGGCGGCACCACCACGTCGCAGATCATGCGGCCTTCCGGCGTATCGCAATCAAAGCGTCGCCCCATCAGGATCGCCTGCCGCGCGGCGCGGGCGCCGACAAAGCGCGTCAACCGCAAATTCGCGGCGCCGGGAATGATGCCTTCCTTGCGGGCGGGCAGCGTCATGTAGGCGTCGCTGCCGGCGACCACATAGTCCATCGCCAGCAGATACTGGCAGCCGCCGCCGATCGCGAAGGTGTCGAGTTGCGCCACCCAGGGCTTTTCGACGGTGCCACCAACCATCTCTTCGGCGCCGCGGTCTTCGCGCGCCACGCCGCAAAACATCTTGTTGACGACGCCCATATCGCGGCGGATGTACCATAGGAACGGGATTTTCCCACGGTAAAGATGCGTCAGATTAATGCCGGCACCAAACACGTTGCGGCCCTTGTATTTTTGATGCTCGACCTTGCCGCCGCGCAGCACGCAAATCTGATTGGTTGGATCAAGGATCGCGATATCCGCAGCCGTTTCTGTGTCGTCGAGCGTGCTGTCATCCTCCGCATTGAGAAACCGCGGATTCTGGAGGGTGACGATTGCGGCTTTGCCTTTGCGTTCAACTCGAGCTGGACCGAAATCAATCACGCCGTCCTTTAGAAACTGTTGGGCGCGATCAATCGACTCTTCTTTAGGAAGCAGCATCGCGTGGCACAGATGCATGCCGATCTTTTTATGCGCCAGCATGTGTGCGAGAAAAATTCCTTGATCGACCTCGACGCCGTCCTTTTCGCCCTGCATCAATTCGGCTTCGGCATCGACCTGCTTTCGCGTCGGCACGAGCCCCGGCACCAGTTCTGAGCCGCCGTAAGCGAGATCGTCCACCCGCAAGAAATTGTCGAGGTTCTTGGTGAGCTTGCGATATATCGCGTCGGCATGGTGGCTCAGGAATTTCTCGCGCGTATTTCGACAATTTTTTTGAATCATGTCGGCCGCGACCTGTTGGTCGGGCGTGCGCTTTGCCTTCATCGGCAACTTTGCGATCAAACCGGCGGTATCGCGCCAGAATTTTCGTCCCGTCGCGGCATCGCGCTTGAAGTTGCCGGTGAAGCACGGTTCGGCTTTCATCCAGGCAGAAACTGCGTTCGCTGGCAGCCCGGCTCGTCCGACATATTTTTTTACAACGCCGTCCGGACCGGGCGTCTTTTCGCTTCGGTTGCTTGCCGAGCCTTCCATTACGCAACTCCCTCTGACTATTATTTTTGCAGCACCGTTTTCGCCGGCCAATGGCACAGGTCGTTGATAATACATTTTTCGCATAGCGGCTTGCGAGCAACGCAAACATAGCGGCCGTGCAGGATCAGCCAATGGTGGGCGTGGCGGCGGTACGGCTTCGGAACCACGGCCTCCAGCCGCGTTTCGACCTCCAGCGGGTTCTTGCCAATCGCCATGCCGGTGCGGTTGCCGACCCGGAAAATATGAGTATCCACCGCCATGGTTTCCTCGCCGAACGCGATATTGAGCACGACATTGGCGGTCTTGCGGCCAACGCCCGGCAATTCCTCGAGTTGCTCGCGGTTGCGCGGCACTTCGCTGTTGTGCTGTTCGATCAGTTTTTTCGACAGCGCGACGACGTTTTTCGCCTTGGTGCGGTAGAGCCCGATGGTCTTGACGAAGTCGCGCACTTTCGCCTCGCCGAGCTTGACCATCTTCTCCGGCGTATCGGCAACGGCGAATAGAGCGGGCGTCGCCTTGTTGACGCCGGCGTCGGTCGCCTGCGCCGACAAAACGACCGCGACCAGCAGCGTGAACGGATTGACGTATTTGAGTTCGCCCCTCGGTTCGGAGACCGCAGCCTTGAAGCGACGAAACACCTCTTCAATCTCCGCCGCGCTCATCGGCTTGATGGCGCCGTGCTCGGCTTTGTTGTCGGCCTTCGCCCGCTTGATAGGCCCCCTGACCTTGACCGGTTTCGGCTTCGGCTTTTTGCGGGATCTTTTTGCCATCATTCACGCTATACTGAGGTCATGAC
>JBPCQM010000103.1:0-30340 GCA_050998115.1 Pseudolabrys sp.
CATTCACGCTATACTGAGGTCATGACGCTCGACAATCGCCCCGCCGACGATACCGAGATGGTGCCGATCTTCCAGGCCGTACTGACGCCGCACCGCTCCCTCGGCCAACTCGGCTTTGTCATCCTGATGCTGGCGGTCGCCGGCATCAGCTTCATCGCCGGCATGGTGTTCCTGCTGATGGGCGCCTGGCCGGTGTTCGGATTTTTCGGCCTCGACGTGCTGCTGCTCTATTGGGCGTTCCGGCTGAACTACCGCTCCGCGGCGGCCTACGAGGAAGTCACCGTGACGCCGGTCGCTCTCAAGGTGCGCAAAGTCAGCCATCGCGGGCAGGTACGCGAATGGATGCTCAATCCGCTGTGGGTGCGGCTGGAAAAAGTCACTCTGGAAGAGTTCGGCATCCAGCGGCTGCTCCTGGTATCGCGCGGCAGGCAATTGACAATCGCCAGTTTCCTTGGACCCAGCGAAAAGGCTGGTTTTGCGAGGGAACTTGGCCGGGCGTTGGGCGAAGCACGCCGCGGACCGACGGTGACGGCGATTTCGTGAATGCAGGAATCGGGTGGTTACGACCACCCTTGCGGCCTAGATACCAGCTATGACAATGACATCAGAAATCATGCCCGCACGAAATTTCTCCGTCGCCAACCGGATGCCGGATCTCGCCGCGCTGAAAACCGCGTCGGTCGACTACGACATCGTTCGCCGCGCCATCGCGCATATCCGTGGCAACTGGCGTTCCCAGCCGGAAATCGAAACTATCGCCGAAGCCGCCGGCGTGACGCCGACCGAACTGCATCATTTGTTCCGCCGCTGGTGCGGCCTGACACCGAAGGCTTTCCTGCAGGCGCTCACGCTGAGCTCGGCGCGCGAGATGCTGCGCTCGTCGGTCAGCGTGCTCGAAACTGCTTACGAAGTTGGCCTGTCCGGGCCCGGCCGGCTGCACGATCTGTTCGTCACGCATGAGGCGATGTCGCCCGGCGAATGGAAAGCCGGAGGAGAAGGCCTTACCATTACCTATGGTTTCCACCCGTCGCCCTTCGGCATGGCGCTGGTTATGTCGACGCCGCGCGGCCTGTGCGGCCTAGCGATGGCCGACGCCGGCAAGGAAGCGTCGTCGCTGCGCGACATGCGCTCGCGCTGGCCGCGTGCGAAATACGTCGAGGACGCGCCGGCCACGGCGGCAACCGCCAAGCGCATCTTCGATCCGAAACTGTGGCGCAAGGACCGGCCGCTGCGCATCATCATGATCGGCACCGACTTCGAGGTGCGGGTGTGGGAAAAGCTGCTGCATATTCCGATGGGCGCGGCGGCGACCTATTCCGGTCTCGCCGCGGAGATCGGCTCGCCGAAGGGCGCGCGCGCGGTGGGCCTCGCGGTCGGCAAGAACCCGATCTCGTTCGTGGTGCCGTGTCACCGCGTGATCGGCAAGTCGGGCGACGTCACCGGTTATCACTGGGGCCTGACACGCAAGCGCGCCATTCTCGGCTGGGAAGCCGGCCAGGTCGCAGCGGCCTAACACAAACCGGTCATGCCCGACTTTGTGCCGGGCATCCACGGTCTTACTTGACGTTTTAGGGAAAAGAAGACGTGGATGGCCGGGGCAAGCCAGCCATGAGGAAAGAAAAGAATTGCAGTTACAATTTTTTTCAGCAGATCGCGGTTTCGCGCCAGCACGTCGGGGTCAAGCGCCACGTTGCGCGCTCAGGCGGCGAGGTCTTTCTTCTCTGCGACGGTCGAATCCGCGTTGAGGCGATAGATGATCGGCACGCCGGTGGCGATCTCGCGCTTCAGGATGCTTTCCGGCGTCAGCTTTTCCAGCACCATAACCAAAGCTCGAAGAGAGTTGCCGTGCGCCGCCACCAGCACGCGCTCACCGCGCAGCACGCGGGGCAGAATGTGCTCGACGTAATAAGGCAACGTTCGCGCCAATGTATCCTTGAGGCTTTCGCCGCCCGGCGGCGCCACGTCATACGAGCGCCGCCAGATGTGCACCTGCTGTTCGCCCCATTTCTTGCGGGCGTCGTCCTTATTGAGGCCGGACAGGTCGCCGTAGTCGCGCTCGTTGAGCGCCTGGTCCTCGATGATCGGGATCTTGCCGTGGCCGACTTCTGTCAGCATCAGCTCAAGCGTACGTTGCGCGCGCTTGAGCGCCGAGGTGAAGGCAACGTCGAAGTTTAGTCCCTGCGCTTTTAATTTCTGCGCGGCGGTTTTCGCTTCCACAACACCCTGTTCGGTCAGATCGACATCGCGCCAGCCGGTAAACAAGTTCTTGAGATTCCACTCGCTCTGGCCGTGACGAACGAGGACGAGAACGCGATCCGCCATCAGATACTTCCCAATCCCAAGACGTCGGCCATTGAATAGAGCCCCGGCTTCTGGTTGCGCGCCCACAGCGCGGCATGCAGCGCGCCAGACGCGAAAATCATGCGGTCCTCGGCTTTGTGCGTGAGCTCGATGCGCTCGGCCGGCCCCGCGAAAATCACTGAATGCTCGCCGACCACCGTGCCGCCGCGCAGCGCAGCAAAGCCGATATCGCCGGCCTTGCGGGCGCCGGTGTGGCCATCGCGGCTCTTCACCGAACGCTTGTCGAGCTCGACGTCGCGGCCCTCTGCCGCCGCGCGGCCGAGCAACAGCGCGGTGCCGGATGGCGCGTCCACTTTTTGACTGTGATGCATTTCCAGGATTTCGATGTCGAAACCCGCATTGAGCGTCTTGGCGACGCGCTTGGTCAGCGCGGCCAGCAGATTAACGCCGAGGCTCATGTTGCCGGACTTGACGATCACCGCGGACTTGGCAGCGGCCTTGATCCTCGCTTCGTCGTCGGCGCTTAGACCCGTGGTGCCGATGACGTGCACCTTGCCGGCCTTGGCAGCAATCGTGGCGTAGGCGACAGTCGCCGCCGGAATGGTGAAATCAATGATGCCGTCGATCTCGTCCATCAGCTTCGAGGCGTCGCCGGTCAGCTTGACGTGGTTCTCGCCGAGCCCGGCCAGCGTGCCGGCGTCCCAGCCGATCAGCGGCGAGCGCGCGTCTTCCAGCGCGCCAGCGAGCTTGCAGCCCTTGTTGTCCGCGACGGCCTTGACCAGCGTGCGCCCCATGCGCCCGCCGGCACCGGCCACCACCAGCCGCATTTCGGACATGCAAGTCTCCCGGAGAGAAGTCTCCTGTCGGCGTGGGTATAGCGTGGTGGGGAAAAAAAGGCGACTGGCGGGTTATGGTTGCGCGCCGTCGTAACCTTCGATCACGACAATATCGGCGTCGGCGTTGGCCTTGCGCGCGGCCTTCAGGGGCGCGTATTCCGGCGAGCGATAGCAGTTCATCGCCGCCTCGTAGCTCGGAAATTCGAGAACGACAGCGCGGCTTTTGGTTTTGCCTTCCACCGTTTCAGTCTGGCCGCCGCGCGTGACGTAGCGGCCGCCAAATTTGCGCAGAACATCGGGTAGCCCGGCGACGTAACTGTTCTTGTAACCGTCCTGATTTCTAACCTCGACCAGCGCGATCCAGTATCCCTTTGCCATCGCGTCCTCACTTTGCTTTTGCTTGTTCAATTTCTTCGGCGATTGCGTTCGCCGCCGCCTTCGGATCGCCGGCCTCAACGATTGGCCGGCCCACCACCAGGTAATCGGCGCCGGCGGCGATCGCTTGGCCCGGCGTCATGATGCGTTTCTGGTCGCCGGCCGCACTACCGGCCGGGCGGATGCCTGGCGTCACCAACACCATGCCATTGCCGACGATTTTGTGCAGCGCCGCAGCTTCCTCCGCCGAGCAAACCAGCCCGTCGATCCCGAGGTCGCGGGCCTGTTTCGCGCGCGTGGTTACCAATTCGCTAACGCCGGGCTTGTACCCTGCGGCGCTGAGGTCGGCGTCATCGTAGGAGGTAAGCACCGTCACCGCCAAAATCTTGAGGCCGGACCCGCGCGCCGCGTCTGCCGCCGCCTTCATGGTTTGCGGATAGGCATGCACCGTGAGAAAAGCCGCGCCCAGTTTCGCCACGCTTTCAACGCCCCTGCCGACGGTATTGCCGATGTCGTGCAGCTTGAGGTCGATGAAAACCTGCTTGCCGGCCGAAATCAGCCCGCGCGCGAACGGCAAGCCGTCGGCGAAAGCCAACCGGTAACCGATCTTGTAGAAGCTTACGGCATCGCCGATTTTTTCCACCATCTCGCCGGCGACAGTAACCGATGGCACGTCGAGCGCGACGATCAGCCGTTCACGCGGCGTCATCGCGCGAACCCTGCGTCGGCCCGCGCGCCGATCGAGCGTGCTATCTCGACCAGCCGCACCAGGCTTGCCCGCAACAGATTGGCCATGCGCGGGTCGGTCAGTTCGTCTTTATCGTCGAACGCCTGCTCTGCGTGTGGCACAGCAACCATATCGGGAATGGTCAGCGCGCCACAGCCGACTTCGAGAATCTGCCGCACCGCGATCAGCGCCCGCATGCCGCCGAACGGGCGCGGCGAGGCATTGCCTAGCGCAAACACGCGGTTCTTGAATGCGGGCAGCGCCGTCTCGCCCTTCTCGCGCACGCGGGATACCCAATCGATGACATTTTTAACAAGCGGCGTCACCGACGCATTGTATTCCGGGCAAGTAATGAAGATTCCGGCATGCCCGCACATCATTTGCTTGAGCTTGAACGCGTTGGCGGGCACGCCGATTTTGTCTTCGAGGTCGGCGTCGTAGATAGGCAGGTCAAAATCCTGCAACGAGATGCGCGTGACTTCAGCGTCGGCCAGGGTCAATTCCTTCACCGCGAGCGCCGCCAGCCGCACATTATGCGAACCGCTGCGCAGCGAGCCCGGAATGACCAGAATCTTGGGCGATGGCATCGGGGCGTCCTATCCGCTGGCGTTCATAACACAAAAAATCTCGTGTCGGCGCATTGGGCTTACGAAGCGCGCCGCGCTTCCGAACGGTGATGGCGGGAACAAATATTCGCGAACACAAATGTTGAAATAGGAATTCCGGAATCACTGGGTCCCGTTCTCGCGAGACGACGGCCGATTAACGACCGCGGTAAACCCAGACCCGTGCCGGCGGCAAGTTCATCCAGATCAATTCGGACGCTTCCGCCTTGATGCCATTCAGCGCCTTCGGGATCGGCGGCACCATGGCGTAGGTAAACTGCACGAAGGGCGCATCAGCGGCTAATAGCGTAAGCGCGTCCGAAATCAACCGCAGCCGGGTGCGCAATGGCTTGGTGAACAACGGCAGGCCGGATACCACGGCAGCAGCCGGTTCACGCACGAAAGTCGCAAGCAAATGCCGCAGGCGATAAGCGTCGCCCTGCACCACCGTCGCGGTCGGATAGCGCGAGCGCAGCAGGCGGCAGAACACCGGGTTGAATTCGACCAAAATCAGCCGGACTGGATCAATGCCGCGCTCGACCAGCGCTTCGGTCACCGGGCCCGTGCCGGGGCCGAGTTCAACGATCGGTCCCTTGCTGGCCGGATCGACATAGCCCGCCATGGTGCGCGCCAGCGCGCGCCCTGACGGCATCACGGCGCCGGTTGCCAACGGCTTTTCGATCCAGGAACGGAGAAAGCGCACGTCGTCATCGAGACGCAGCGGCTTTTTCTCAGCGCGGGCGAAGGACTGTGTGGGCATCGACTGGATGTCACCGGCCAGCGCGGCGGGAATTGCCGCTGACTTCACGGGTATAGCGCGTGGCGCAGAGGGTCAAGATGTCAGCCAGAATGGCCGCCCCGATTGCCGAGCCCATCGAGAAACTCCTTGACTTTACTCAAGAAACCCGCGGATTGCGGCTGGTTTTCCTGCGACGAAAGTTTTTCAAATTCGCTCAATAGTTCGCGTTGTTTTTTGCTCAGGCGCTGCGGCGTTTCCACCGTTACTTGAACGTATGTGGCGCCGGTGTGTTTCGCGCGCAGCACCGGCATGCCCTTGCCCGAAAGCCGGAAACGGCCGCCCGATTGAGTGCCGGCCGGGATTTTGACCTTGGACTTGTCCCCGGTGATGGTTGGTACTTCGAGTTCGTCGCCGAGCGCCGCCGTCACCATCGAAATTGGCACGCGGCAGTAGAGATCGGCGCCATCGCGCTGGAAGAACGGATGGGTGGCGAGCGAGAGGAAAATATAGAGGTCACCGGACGGCCCGCCGCGCACGCCAGCCTCGCCTTCGCCGGCCAGCCGGATGCGGGTGCCGTCCTCAACGCCGCTTGGGATGTTGACCGACAGCGTGCGCTCGCGATTGACGCGGCCCGCACCGCCGCAATCCGGACAAGGGTCCTCAATCATCTGGCCACGGCCATGACAGGCCGGGCAGGTGCGCTCCAGCGTGAAAAAGCCCTGCGCGTGGCGTATTTTTCCCGCACCGCCGCAGGTCGAGCAGGCTTTCGGCTTGGTGCCGGCTTTGGCGCCGGTGCCGGAGCAGACCTCGCAGGTGACGGGCGTGGGTATGCGAATATGCGCGGTCTTGCCTTGGTACGCCTCCTCGAGCGTGACCTCCATGTTGTAGCGCAGATCTTGCCCGCGTTCGCGCGTCGTGCCGCGCCCGCCGCCGCGGCGGCCGCCCATTCCGAACAGATCCTCGAAGATGTCTGAGAAGGTCGATGCGAAATCCGCGCCGAAGCCGTGCGCGCCGCCGCCCATGCCCTGCTCGAATGCGGCGTGACCGAAACGGTCATAGGGGGCGCGCTTGTTTGGATCCTTGAGGATTTCGTAGGCCTCGTTGATTTCCTTGAAGCGGACTTCCGAGGTCTGGTCACCCGGATTTTTGTCCGGATGCCATTTCATCGCCAGTTTGCGAAAGGCGCTCTTAAGCCTGCCGTCGTCGACGGTGCGTTCGACTTCAAGCGTTTCGTAGTAGCAGCGCTTGGCCACGTCTTGTCCCCGCCAAAAATTCAAAACCTCGTCCTGAGGAGCGCGATGCGCGTCTCGAAGGACGAGGTTTCATGAGTTCGATCCTCATCCTTCGAGACGGCCCGCGGCCTCCTCAGGATGAGGAACATTTTTGCTCCGGCCTTAGGCGGACTTCTTGTTGTTCTTGTCGTCGTCGACCTCGGTAAATTCCGCGTCGACCACATCTTCTTTCTTGCCGTCGGCGCCCGTTGCGCTTTCGCTGGTGTCGGCCGGCTGGCCTTCCGCCTGCTGCGCCTTGTACATCGCCTCGCCGAGCTTCATCGAAGCCTGCGCCAGTGCATTGGTCTTGGCCGAGATCGCCGCGGCGTCGTCGCCCTTGAGGGCTTCCTTGAGATCCGCCATGGCGTTCTCGATCGCGCTGCGCTCGGCTTCGCCGACCTTGGCGCCGTGCTCCGCCAAAGTCTTCTCGGTGGCGTGGACCAAGGCTTCGCCGTGGTTCTTGGCTTCGACCGCAGCCTTGCGGGTCTT
Organism: Pseudolabrys sp.; assembly: GCA_050998115.1. Lineage (GTDB taxonomy): Bacteria > Pseudomonadota > Alphaproteobacteria > Rhizobiales > Xanthobacteraceae > Pseudolabrys. The sequence continues at coordinate 7,344 of JBPCQM010000103.1, forward strand.
GTCCTCTTCGGCGTGCGCTTCCGCGTCCTTGACCATCTTGTCGATGTCGGCTTCCGACAGGCCGCCCGACGCCTGGATGCGGATCTGCTGCTCTTTATTGGTGGCCTTGTCCTTCGCGTTGACGTTGACGATGCCGTTAGCGTCGATGTCGAAGGTGACCTCGACCTGCGGCACCCCTCTTGGGGCAGGAGGTATGCCGACCAAATCGAACTGGCCGAGCATTTTGTTGTCGGACGCCATTTCACGCTCGCCCTGGAAGACGCGGATCGTCACCGCGCTCTGATTATCTTCCGCAGTCGAGAATACCTGGCTCTTTTTGGTTGGAATCGTGGTGTTACGGTCGATAATGCGGGTGAACACACCACCCAGCGTTTCGATGCCGAGCGACAGCGGAGTGACGTCCAGCAGCAGCACGTCCTTGACGTCGCCCTGCAGCACGCCCGCTTGAATGGCGGCACCGATCGCAACGACTTCATCCGGGTTAACGCCTTTATGGGGCTCCTTGCCGAACAACTGCTTCACGACTTCCTGCACCTTCGGCATGCGGCTCATGCCGCCGACCAGAACGACCTCATTGATCTCGGCGGCCGAAATGCCGGCGTCCTTCAACGCCTGTTTGCACGGCTGCACGGTCTTCTGAACGAGGTCGTCGACCAGCGCCTCGAACTTGGCGCGCGTGAGCTTCATCGTCAGATGCTTCGGACCGGAGGCGTCCGCGGTGATGAAAGGCAGATTGATTTCGGTCTGCGTCGTGGACGAAAGCTCGATCTTCGCTTTCTCGGCCGATTCCTTCAACCGCTGCAGGGCAAGCTTATCCTTGCGCAGGTCGATGCCCTGCTCTTTCTGGAATTCGTCGGCCAGGTAATTGACCAGCCGCATATCGAAGTCTTCGCCGCCGAGGAAGGTATCGCCGTTGGTCGACTTCACCTCGAACACGCCGTCGCCGATTTCCAGAACGGAAATGTCGAAGGTGCCGCCCCCGAGATCATAGACCGCGATGGTACCATGCTTCTGCTTGTCGAGACCGTAGGCGAGCGCCGCCGCAGTCGGCTCGTTGATGATGCGCAGCACCTCAAGGCCGGCGATCTTGCCGGCGTCCTTGGTCGCCTGACGTTGCGCGTCGTTGAAGTAGGCTGGAACGGTGATGACCGCCTGGTCAACTTTTTGCCCGAGATGGGCTTCCGCGGTTTCCTTCATTTTTTGCAGAATGAAAGCGGATATTTGCGACGGCGAATATTGCTTGCCCTCCTCCTCGACCCAGGCGTCGCCGTTCGAGGCCTTGCTGATCTTGTAAGGAACGAGCTTCTTGTCTTTTTCGACCATGGGGTCGTCGTAGCGGCGCCCGATCAGGCGCTTGACGGCGAAGATGGTCTTTTCCGGATTGGTGACCGCCTGACGTTTTGCCGGCTGGCCGACAAGGCGTTCCCCGTCGTCGGTGAAGGCGACAATCGATGGCGTGGTGCGCGCGCCTTCGGCGTTCTCGATGACTTTTGGCGCTTTGCCTTCCATCACCGCGACGCAAGAATTGGTGGTGCCGAGGTCGATGCCGATGACCTTGCCCATGGTGCTTCCTCTCTTCTGCGGCAGACCGGACGGGCCACGTAGCGCCCGAAAAATCAGTCCCGCGGCTCATCCGCGAAACTCCAACCGGCCCCCTAAACTACGCAATAACCGCGAGTTTTGCGGCTCGTTGCTCATATAGGAGAGCGTCCTTGCGCCGCAAGTCAGCCGGTCACGAAATCGCGAGCCGCCCGGCGAAGCGTTAATTTTGCCCGTATTGCGCGGGATCGGTGAGCCCGCTACTCACGATCCCGATGACCCCGCAAAAACTCATTTCAGCGTTGAAAATCATGCTCCGGCATTGGCTCTTACCCTTTCGGATCATGCTGACTTCCGCGTTCGTAGCGATCGCCGTGGGGGCGGCCATGCCCGCGCAGGCCGAAGTCGTCTACCCGCCGGGATTGCGCGTCGGTCTCGACCCGCCGCCCGGAATGAAGATCGACACCAGCACCGGCCGTTTTGAAGACCCCGACCACAAAGCCAGCATCACCATCATTGACCTGCCGCCGCGGCTGTACCCGGAGATGGAAAAACTGGTGCTGGCCGATACCAGCAAGCCTGGCGTCACCGTGCTGAAGCGGGAGAGCTTTCCCTACGCCAGCGGAATCGGTTTCCTGGTTGCCGTCAAGCTCACCAGTGAAGGCAAAACATATCTCAAGTGGATTCTGCTGGCCTCGGCGGCGGTCAGTCCGATTTCGGACGTGGCGGCGGTCGTCTCGATGCAGGTCCCGGAAGACGCCGCCAATGTTTATTCCGACAGCGTCGCCCGCGCGACTTTGGCAAGCGTGACGATTCGCCCAATCCCGACCGAGGAACGGTTGAATTTGCTGCCGTTCGTATTGTCCGATCTTGGCGGTTTCAAAGTAAATCAGATTGCGCCAACCGGAGTTACATTAGGCGACCCGCAAGAGCCCAACGGCCTGCCGCGTATTATGGTTTCGATGGGCCCGGGCGGCCCTGAAAATCCGGATGACCGCGCGCGTTTCGCCCGCGACCTCATTCAAAATTTGCCGCTCGGCGATCTGGAAATTGTCTCGGCGGAACCAATGCGAATTCGCGGAATTACCGGCTTCGAAATCCAGGCGCGCGGGAAAGACCCTGCAATCGGCAAAGTCCGGCTGGTGCAGTGGCTTCGCTTCGATCGCGGCCGTTATTTGTTGATGGTCGCGGGCGCCCGCGCCGAAGATTGGGATCGCTTCTATCCTCGATTTCGAGAATTGCGCGACGGGATTGATCAGCGCTGAGCGCGGCGACTATTGGTCGGAATCGGGCAAAGAGCCGGAATTGTCGTTGGCCGGCTCCGCCTTGGGCGCCTTGGCGACGGCGACCAGCGCCGGCCGCAACATCCGCTCGCCGATCATGTAGCCGGACTGGATCACCTGCGCCACCGTGCCGGGCGCCGCCGAGCCGTCGGTCGACTCGTACATCGCCTGATGCAGATTAGGATCGAATTTCTCGCCGAGCGGCGTAAATTTCTTGACGCCGTGCTTGTCGAGAACCTTGTGCAGTTCGCGGTCGGTGAGATCGAGGCCTTCGATCAACGCCTTGATGGCATCGTCAGTGGCATTGCGCTCCTCCGGCCCCAGCGCTTCCAGCGCGCGGTGCATGTTGTCGGCAACCGCTAGGACATCCCGGGCAAAGCCGGTAATGCTGTAGCTCCGCGCGTCCGCTACCTCACGCTCAGTGCGCTTGCGCAAGTTTTCCATGTCGGCAAGCGTGCGCAGCAGCTTGTCTTTAAAATCAGCCGCCGCCTCCAACGCCGCGACCACCTGCCCGGCAGGGACCATTTCCCCCGCCGGCGCGCTTTGCGCGGCCTCGACCGGCTGCGTCACAACCATATCGTCGTCGGCGCTGTGGTCCGTCATCGGGTCCGCTCTCTTCGAAATAGGAGTTTCGCCCTGCATATCAGGTCTGGCGTCCAAAAAATCAAGCGATCAGGATTTTAACAGGCGGCCGACCATCTTGGCAGTGTAGTCGACCATAGGGATGACCCGGGCATAATTGAGCCGGGTCGGGCCGATCACACCGATCACACCGACGATGCTGCCGGCGGCGTCGTGGTATGGCGCGATAATGGTAGAGGAACCCGAGAGCGAAAACAGCTTGTTTTCGGAGCCGATAAAAATCCGCACACCTTCGGCGCGGTCGGCCCGGCCCAAAAGGTCGATTACGCCGCGCTTGGTTTCCAGCGCGTCGAACAGCTGGCGCACGCGTTCGAGGTCTTCCGCCACTTTAAGATCGTCAAGCAGGTTGGCGTGGCCGCGCACGATCAGCTTGCGGTCATCGCTATCGCCACCCGACCAACTGGCCAATCCCGCCGCAATGACCTTCTGCGTCAGTTGATCGAGCTCGGCCTTGCCCTCTTCCACGGTCCGCTCGATCTCGCCGCGCAGGTCCTCCAGCGTCTTACCGCGAATCCGGGCATTGAGAAAATTTCCAGCTTCGGTCAACGCCGAAGTTGGCAGGCCGGTCGGAACATTCAGCACCCGGTTCTCGACCTGACCATCTTCGGCCACCAATACGGCCAAAGCGCGCTCCGGCTCGAGCCGGACGAATTCGATGTGCTTGAGCCGCACGTTCGATTTGGCGGTGAGCACGATGCCGGCCGAGCGTGTCAGGCCAGACAGCATCAGCGAGGTCTCGGTCAAGATCGCTTCCAGCGACTTGTCGTGGCCGGCGTCCGCCACCTGCGCTTCGATGCTGCGGCGGTCCTTGTCGTTGAGATCGCCGATCTGCATCAGCGCATCGACGAAAAACCGTAATCCCAGTTCGGTTGGCAGCCGGCCGGCCGAGGTGTGCGGCGCCCAGATCAGGCCAAGTTGTTCGAGATCCGACATAACGTTGCGCACCGAGGCTGGCGACAGCGGCGTCGTTAGGATCCGCGAAAGATTGCGCGAGCCGACCGGCTCGCCGGTTGCCAGATAGCTCTCGACAATCTGCCGGAAAATCTCGCGCGAGCGCTCATTGAGCGCCGCGAGGCTTACCTGGGTGGCTCCGATCGGGACGTCGTGGGATGCCAACTCAAACTCCTTCGTCTCACCGAAGAATTGAACATAGCACCGCACTTGTTCAAGTTGGACGTATCGTTATGGTGACGCCACTCAGAACACGGGAGAACGCCTTGAGGCCCAGTCGCCGCCCACCCGACGAATTGCGTGCCGTTTCGCTAGAACGCGGAGTGGTCAAATACGCCGAAGGTTCCTGCCTGGTGAAGTTCGGCGACACCCACGTGCTGGTCACCGCCAGCCTGGAAGAGCGGCTGCCGCCCTGGCTCAAGGGCCAAGGCCGCGGCTGGGTCACCGCCGAATACGGCATGTTGCCGCGCGCCACCGCCGAGCGCACCCGCCGCGAGGCCTCGGCCGGCAAGCAGGGCGGCCGCACCGTCGAGATCCAGCGGTTGATCGGCCGTTCGCTGCGCTCGGTCATCGACCTTCAGGCTTTGGGCGAGCGTCAGATCACGATCGACTGCGACGTGATCCAGGCCGATGGCGGCACCCGCACCGCCTCGATCACCGGCGCATGGGTCGCGCTGGCTGATTGCTTGACCTGGATGAAGTCGCGCGACATGTTGGGCGCGCCGGTAATGCGCGATCACATTGCCGCGGTGTCATGCGGCGTCTATCAAAACACCGCGGTGCTCGATCTCGATTATGCCGAGGATTCGCAAGCTGAGACCGATGCCAATTTTGTCATGACCGGCTCTGGCAATATCGTCGAGATCCAGGCGACTGCTGAGAAGACGCCGTTCAGCCAGGACCAGTTGCTTGCGCTGCTCGATCTGGCGCGCAAGGGCATCGACAAACTGGTCGGCCTGCAAAAAATCGCGGTCGCGTAATTGCCTCGCAAAATCATCGACAAAGTTGTCGTCGCCACCCACAATCCCGGCAAGCTCGCCGAGATGCGCGACCTACTGGCGCCATTCGGCATCGACGCGGTGTCAGCCGCGGAATTGAACCTGCCGGAGCCGGCCGAAACCGGAATGAGCTTCGCCGAAAACGCGCGCATCAAGGCACGCGCCGCGGCACGCGCGACAAACTTACCTGCCTTCGCCGATGACTCCGGTCTCGCCGTTGAGGCCTTGGACGGCGAGCCCGGCATTTATTCGGCGCGCTGGGCCGGGCCAAATAAGGATTTCGCCGCTGCGATGAAAACGATCGAAGGCAAGCTCAACGCGTTGATGACGACCGATCGGCGCGCGCATTTCGTCGCCGCGCTCTGCCTAGCCTGGCCCGACGATTACGTTGAGGAGTTTCAGGCGCGGGTCGACGGCACGCTGGTATGGCCGCCCCGCGGCGACAAGGGATTCGGCTACGACCCGATGTTCTTGCCGGACGGGCATAGCCGGACTTTTGGCGAGATGACTGCAAACGAAAAGCACGGCCTGCCCCCGCTCGGCAAAGGCCTGTCGCATCGCGCGCAAGCCTTTGTGCTGCTGGCGCAAGCCTGTTTGGTCTAACCTGCCGGCGCCGATCGTTACAATTTTAATGGAATGACCACAGCACATCCGCATTCGCACTGTGATGCGCGAGCCAAGCGGCCTATAGTGGTTAACATGGCATTCACCAATGGCGGCGCCTTCGGCGTTTATCTGCACTGGCCGTTCTGCCTGTCGAAGTGTCCGTATTGCGACTTCAACAGCCATGTCCGCCATACCGCGATCGACCAGACGCGTTACGTGCGCGCCTTCGCCGCAGAAATCGCCGCGACCGCCGCGCGCATTCCGGGCCGCACGGTCACGAGCATATTTTTCGGCGGCGGCACGCCGTCGTTGATGGAGCCCGCCACGGTCGGCGGCATTCTCGAAGAGGTCGGCAGGCACTGGACCATCGCGCCGGACGCAGAGATCACGCTGGAAGCCAACCCGACCAGCGTCGAGGCGACCCGCTTTCGCGGCTTCCGCTCGGCCGGCGTCAATCGGGTATCTCTTGGCGTCCAGGCGCTCGACGACGGCGCGCTCAAGGAGCTGGGCCGCCTTCACACCGCGCAGGAAGCGCTCGACGCCGTCGCAGTGGCGCGCTCGATCTTCCATCGCTATTCGTTCGATCTCATTTACGCGCGACCGCGGCAGACGACGGAGCAGTGGGCCGATGAACTCAAGCGCGCCATCGCTCAGGCGGCCGAGCATCTCTCGCTCTATCAATTGACGGTCGAGCCCGACACGCCGTTTTTCACGCTGCGCGCCGCCGGCAAGCTCGCGGTCCCCAACGACGATCTCGGCCGCGATCTTTACGACATCACGCAGGACATCTGCGCCGCCTCAGGGTTGCCAGCCTATGAGATCTCCAATCACGCGCGGCCGGGCGCGGAATGCCGGCATAACTTGGTTTACTGGCGCGGCCATGAATATGCCGGCATCGGCCCGGGCGCTCATGGCCGCCTCAATATCGGCGGCAAAAGAATTGCCACCGCGACCGAGAAACGGCCGGAGTCCTGGCTAATGCGCGTCGAAACGCTCGGCCAGGGCTGGACTGTTGATGAGCCGCTGATGCCCGGCGAGCAAGCCGATGAATATTTGATGATGGGACTACGGCTCGCCGAAGGCATCGCGCCAGGACGTTTCGAGGAGTTGGCCGGCCGGCCGCTCGATCCACGCCGCGTTTCGATTCTGCGCTCGCAAGGCGCGGTCGAAACCACAGCGCAGGGCCATCTGCGTGTCACGCTCTCCGGATTTCCGGTGCTCGACGCCGTCGTCGCTGACCTGGCTGCTTAAAAGGTTTGGTGGCTTAATTTTCTCAGGTGCCTGGCGCGAACGAGCGCGGCGGCGGGCTGATCACTTCTGCATTCGGCGGATTGATCTGCAGCACGGCAAGGCCGCGTTCATTAGTGCCGTCCGGACGCAACCGGAAAATTCCGTCAATCCCGGAGAACCCGGCCGAATTGGCGAGCACTTGATCGCTGAAGCCTTGTCGCGGCCCTTGCGTCTTGACCAGCGCCGCGATCAGCGCGACGGCGTCGTACGCAAGCGTCGCCGTGCGCACCGGATCGTTGCCAAAGCGCGCCCGGTAACGTTGAGAGAAGCTTCGGAAGCCCGCGGAATCCGGTGCGGCAAACCAGCCGCCGGCAAGGTTCGGATTGGCAAACAGCCGCGGGTCGTCCCACAGGCCGGTGCCGAGCAGTTGCACGCGCCGCGTATTGACGCCGGCTGCGGTGAGCGCCTGCACCACCTGCGGCACGGCGTCAGCGCCATCTGGCAGGAAGATCGCATCGGCGCGGCTCGCCGCCTGCGCGACGCGCCGCACCGGCTCAGCCGCGCGCGCCGAATCGGCCGGATAGCGCTCGAGCGCGACGACGCGGCCGCCGCGCCGCGCCACTGCCTGCTGGAACGCGGCTTCCACCACCGCGCCATAGGCATTGTCCGGCACCAGCGCGGCGAACGAACGCTTGCCCTTCGATGCCGCGAAATCCACGATGCGATGCACGTCAGATTCCGGCAGGAAGCTCAGGAGATAGACGCCGCGCGCCGCCACATTGGCGTCGGTCGAGAACGCGATGACAGGGACGCCGCGCGGCCGCGCGATTTGTCCGACCGCGCTCACCGACTGCGCGAACAGCGGGCCGCCGATAATCTGCGCGCCCTCGCCGAGCACCTGCTGGGCGCCGAGTTGCGCGCCTTGTGGCGTGCCGCCGTCGTCCTTGACCAGCAGCTGGATGTCAGGATTTTTGAACTCCGCTAGCGCCATTTCGGCGGCATTCTTCATCGATAGCGCCGCGACGCCGGCATTGCCCGCTGCCGACAAAGGCAGGATCAGCGCGACACGGGTCTGTCCGGTGCCGATTAACGATCCCGGAGGAGCTTCGGTTTGCGCCAGCGGCGGTCCCGGCACGATGGGCTGCGACGTCGAATCGAACGTGCTGGTGCAGGCTGCAAGCGCCGCCGCGGCAAGCATCGTGAGCGCGAGGCGCCCGGCGCGGCGGACCGGCGCAACCACTTGATGGTGTCGCGACACCGCGAACATGGCGCTCCTCAAAAGCTGCGAGCTTTCTTAAGCCTGCGAGCAACCGTCCTAACCGGAATTTTGAAATATTGTCGCACAAAAGTTAAGTAAATGAAAATACAAGAGAATTTGAAGTACGCTGGCGATATGCCGGCGTGTGTCTAAAGTGCCTGGCATGGCGAAACTACGGAAAACTGCGCAGATGGCACCGCCGCGCGGCAATCGTCACTACGCGATTGGCGGCACCGGGGTCGAGGCGCCGGCACTGCCGGGCGGGCTTTATCTGGTGGCGACACCGATCGGCAACCTGCGTGACGTGACTTTGCGCGCGCTGGAAATTCTCGCCGCTGCCGATTTGATCGCCTGCGAAGACACCCGCATCAGCCGGCGCTTGCTGGAACACTACGGCATCGCGACGCCGCTGACGTCTTATCACGAGCACAACGCGGCCGACGCGCGGCCGAAATTGCTGGCGCGGCTTTCGGCTGGCGACGCCGTGGCGCTGATATCGGATGCCGGCACGCCGCTGATTTCCGACCCCGGCTACAAGCTCGCGCGCGAAGTGAGCGCGGCTGGATTTGCAGTGACGGCAAGCCCTGGAGCGTCGGCGGTGCTCGCCGCGCTTTCGGTTTCCGGCCTGCCGACCGACCGGTTTTTCTTCGAAGGATTCCTGCCGCCGAAGGAGGCCGCGCGCTCCAAGCGCATCGGCGAGCTCGCGCGCATCCCGGCGACACTGGTGCTGTTTGAGTCTGGACCTCGGCTAGGGGCCGCTTTGGCTAGCCTCGCTAGCGGGTTCGGGTTGCGGCAAGCCTCGATATGCCGCGAATTGACCAAGCTGCATGAAGAAGTACGGCGCGGCGATCTCGTTACGCTGGCGGCCGAATATGCCGATGGAGCCGAAACGCGCGGCGAAATCGTGATCGTAATCGAACCGCCGGCGCTCGACGATGCTGCGCCCACTGATATCGACTCCCTGCTGCGCGGTGCTCTGGGCCGCGTTTCGGTGAAAGACGCGGTTGGTGAAGTCGCGGCCGTGACCGGCGTTTCCCGCCGCGAGATTTATCAACGCGCGCTTGATCTGAACAAGGCCGACAATGGCAGCTAAACCCGCCGCTCCGCAGGCCGAAAGAGTTGCGGCGTTTCGCTTCGGCATTTCTGCGGAGAGCCGCGCCGCCGCCTATCTAGTCGCCAAGGGTTATCGCATTCTGGCGCGGCGCTGGAAAAGCCCACTGGGGGAGATCGATATCGTCGCGCGGCGGAGGAAGACGCTGATTTTCGTCGAGGTGAAGGCGCGCGCCAGCCTCGATGAGGCGGCAGAAGCGGTCACCGACCGACAGCGCTCTCGCATCGCGGCGGCGGCGGAAGTCTGGCTCGCGACCAATCCGCAGCCCAGCGTTCTCGACATGCGGTTCGACGCCATGCTGGTTGCGCCGGGCAAACTGCCGCGACACATCCAGGCAGCGTTTTGGATTTAGCGCGTACTATTTTGTCGGCGCGACCTTGACCGAAAACCAGTTCCCGCTTTCGGATCACGCGCTAAGCCGTTCAAAAAACTGATCAACCTGGCTGCGGATGCGCCCGGCGACATTGCCGAGATCGTCGGCGACCGATTTCACCCCGTCGGCGCTGGCGCGGGTGTCGTCGGTGGCGGCGCCGAGCAGGCTGACTTCGTCCGCGGTCTCGACCGTGCGTTGCGCGGCGGTTTCGACACTGCGGGCGATTTCCTGCGTGGCCGCGCCCTGCTCGGTGACGGCCGCCGCGATCGCGCCGCTGATATCGCCGATCTCGCGAATGGTGCGCTCGATCGCCTCGATCGCCTCGATTGAGCGTTTGGTCGCCTGCTGCATTCCGGTTATCTGCGCACCGATTTCCTCGGTGGCGCGGCCGGTCTGGCCGGCCAGCGCTTTGACCTCACCGGCCACCACCGCGAAGCCCCGTCCGGCTTCGCCGGCGCGCGCCGCCTCAATCGTCGCGTTGAGCGCCAGCAAATTGGTTTGTTCGGCGATGTCGGTGATGAGCTTGACCACGTCGCCGATCCGCGCCGCGGCTTCGTGCAGCTCCTTGACCGCCAGGTTGGTGCGCTCGGCATCGCCGACCGCCTTGGTGGCGATGGCGTTGGACTGCGCAACCTGACGATCGATCTCGTTCACCGAGGCCGACAGTTCGTCGGCGGCAGAGGCGATGTCGCGCACATTGGACGATGCCTCAGCCGACGCCGAAGTCGCCCGCTCGGTTTTCTTCGCGGCGTTGTCAGCCGCGCCCGTCAATTCGGTAGAGGCCGCCAGCATCTGGTCGGAGATGCGGCCAAGCTCAGCCAAGGTGGATTCTACCTCACCAGAGAATCGGGAAATTTCACCGGACATCTGCTCATGGCGCCTGGTGCGCGCCTCCGCATCCTCGACCACGGTGCGGTTAAGCTCCACGTTGCTCTGCATCGCTTGCTGGAACACCGAAATCGAACGCGCCAGCGCGCCGATCTCGTCGCGCCGCTTGTTGTATGGCACGTTGATCGAACCGTCGCCGCCAGCGACTGCTTCGGTCACCTTGATGATCTGCCGCAGCGGATTGGCGATGCCGCGCGAAATCATCAACGCGCCGAACGCGGCCAGGAGCGCGGCGAAGCCCGCTAGCAGGCTGAGCAACCACGCGGTTTTGGAGATGCCGTCGTCAATTTCTGCATAAACGCGCTCGGCCCGGCGCGAGTAAAGCTCGGTGAGCTTCTCCAGATCGGCGTTCAGCGCCTTGCGTACGCTGCGATTGGCGTCGTTGTCGCCCCACTCGCGCCCGGCCGCTGCGCTGACCTCCTCGCCGAGCCGCGCCAGCTCGTCGCGAAACTCGATGAACTGAGCGATCCGCTTTGAGAATTGCGCGAATAGTTCCGCATCGTCGGCGCGCACCGAGCGTTGCCAGTGGTAAACGACCTGAGCGATCTGCCGGTTGAATTTGCGTATTCCCTCGGCGTAGACTTTCGAGGTTGTCAATTCCGACGACATATAGACGCCGCGCGATTCCATCACGACGGCATAGATCAGCGCATTGACCTTTTCGACGTTGAGCTGGCCGGCATTGGCCGATTCATATCCGTCAGCCAGCGCTGCATGATGGCGCGAGTTCTGGACCGCGACCGTCGACAGCGCAATGGTGGCGATGGCCATCAGCGCGAAGATCGCATAAAGCTTGCCGGCAACCGAAAACTTCGGAAAAGCCAAAATACCCCCCACCCTAAAACAAGGCATCGTCTGCGCTATGATCGAGGTAAAGTGTTAAGGACTTGTTTTCCTTAAGGCTTCGTTGCGGACTTAATCCGGCTGGAGCAGAATTGGCATGAGCCTGGACGTTGCCGTGCAAATGGACCCGATCGAGCGGATCAATATCCGCGGCGATTCGACATTTGCCTTGCTACTGGAAGCGCAAAGGCGCGGCCATAAACTGTCGTATTATACGCCTGACCGGCTGGCGCTGTCGGGCGGCAAGGCTTTTACCACCGCAGCACCTTTGAACGTGCGCGACACCGCCGGCGACCACTTCACGCTCGGTGATTTCAAGCGTCGGCCGTTGGCCGAGTTCGACGTTATTTTGCTGCGACAGGATCCGCCGTTCGACCTCGCCTACATTTCCAGCACGCACATTCTCGATCGCGTCCATCCCAAGACGTTGGTGGTCAACGATCCGGCCCACGTGCGCAATGCGCCGGAAAAGATTTTCGTCACCGAATTTCCCGACCTGATGCCGCCGACGCTGATTACGCGGGACCTCGCGGAAATCAAGGCGTTTCGCGCCGAGCACAACGACATCGTGATGAAGCCGCTGTACGGCCACGGCGGCGGCGCGGTGTTTCGCATCACCCGCGATGACCTGAATTTCGGCTCGCTCTACGACATGTTCGCGGCGACATTTCGCGAGCAATGGGTGGTGCAGAAATTTCTCCCCGCGGTGAAGCAGGGCGACAAGCGCATCCTGCTGGTCGACGGCGAATTTGCCGGCGCGGTTAACCGCGTGCCGGCCGATGACGACCTGCGCTCCAATATGGTGCGGGGCGGCTCGCCGGCGGCAACCGAGCTGACCAGGCGGGAGCAGGAAATCTGCAAGCAATTGGGTCCGGCGTTGCGCGCGCGCGGCCTGCTATTCGCCGGCATCGACGTGATCGGCGATTGGCTCACCGAGATCAACGTCACCTCGCCGACCGGCATCCGCGCCGTGAAAAACCTTGGCGGACCCGATGCCGCCGCGCTGATTTGGGACAAGATCGAGCAGAAGCGGCAGGGCTGACGCTGAACTGTCACCAGTTTCGTTCCCTAAATGTTCTTGTCGTCCACTGGCCGATCCGCTAGGCTTGCGGCCGACAGACGGCTTGGATTGAGGTTTGGAGCTAGGCCAATGGTTCAGCGGGTCGCCACGGTGGCATTTGAGGGCATCGAGGGCCGTGCCGTGGACGTCCAGGTCCAGGTCGCCCCAGGGCTGCCCGCCTTCAATATCGTCGGCCTGCCCGACAAAGCGGTATCCGAAGCCCGCGAGCGCGTGCGCGCCGCCTTGATCGCCTCCGGCCTTGCGCTCCCCGCGCGGCGCATCACCGTCAATCTAGCGCCCGCCGACCTGCCGAAGGAAGGCAGCCATTACGATCTGCCGATCGCGCTCGGCCTGATGGGGGCGATCGGCGCCATTCCGCCCGACGCACTGGCCGGCTTCACCGTATTGGGCGAACTCGGCCTCGACGGTTCGATCGCGGCGGTAGCCGGCGTATTGCCGGCGGCGATCGGCGCCAATGCGCGCGGTGAAGGGCTGATCTGCCCGGCCGCCTGCGGGGCGGAAGCCGCCTGGGCGTCGCCGGAAATCGAGATCGTCGCGGCGCGGTCGCTGATCCAGCTCGCCAACCATTTCAAGGGCACGCAGGTGCTGTCGCGGCCGCAGCCGAAGGTGCGCGACTTTGAAGCGTCGTTGCTCGACCTTGCCGACATCAAGGGCCAGGAAAGCGCCAAACGCGCGCTCGAGGTCGCCGCCGCCGGAGCCCACAACCTGCTGATGATCGGCCCGCCGGGCGCTGGAAAGTCGATGCTGGCGGCGCGGCTGCCATCGATCCTGCCGCCGCTGTCGCCGGCCGAATTGCTCGAAGTATCGATGATCGCCTCTGTCGCCGGTGAGATTGAAGGCGGCGCACTGACCAACCGCAGGCCGTTCCGCGCGCCGCATCATTCCGCCTCGATGCCGGCATTGGTTGGCGGCGGATTGCGCGCCCGCCCCGGCGAGATTTCGCTGGCGCATCACGGCGTCCTGTTTCTCGATGAAATGCCGGAATTTTCCGCACAGGCGCTCGACTCATTGCGACAGCCGCTCGAAACCGGCGAGGTCGCGATCTCGCGCGCCAATCACCGCGTGACTTACCCCGCGCGTTTCATGCTGGTGGCGGCGATGAATCCCTGCCGTTGCGGGCGCGCCAGCGATCCCGGCTTTGCCTGCAAGCGCGGGCCGAACACGCGCTGCGCCGCCGAATATCAAACCAAATTATCCGGCCCACTGCTGGACCGCATCGACCTGCACATCGAAGTGCCGGCGGTGATCGCCGCCGATCTCATTTTGCCGCCGCCTTCCGAAGGCAGCCGCGAGGTTGCCGCGCGGGTCGCCCGCGCCCGCGACATCCAGGCGTCGCGCTATGCCGAATTGAATTTGCCCGGCATCCTCACCAATGCGCAGGTCAGCGGACCCGTGCTCGAACAGGTGGCGCACGCCGACGCCGCGGGCATGAAACTGCTTAAGGATGCCGCCGACGCGATGTCTCTGTCGGCGCGCGGCTATCACCGGGTGCTGCGCGTGGCGCGCACGCTGGCTGACCTCGACGGCACGGACAAAGTCGGCCGCGTGCATCTCGCCGAGGCGCTGTCCTATCGCGCACTGGCCGACGACCTGCGTCGCGCCGCCTGAGGCGAACACCGCGGTCCGCAATTTTTTTAACGCCGCCTTCACCACGTTTGCGCGCAGCCGGCCGCAGCCTTTCCAGGTTCACGAAAGGCCACGCCGCAGCAAGACAATCGCAAGATTCCGCGCGCCAAATAAGCGTTCCCAATCCAAGCGTCATTTAAGAGTTCCAGAATAATGCCGATGCGCTCGCACCCCGATATCGTGGAAAAATCGGGACGCAACCACGCGGCGCTGGTGCTGTTCGGCCGCGCCGCGGTGACTACGCTTGCCGTTGTCGCGGTCGCGCTCGGCTTTCTCGCCGGCGTCCGGTTCCGTGCCGAGGCTTACGACCCGCACGCCTACGCGATCGGCGCCGGCGCGTTGTTCGCGGCGGCCTGTTCCGTGATTGCCTTCCTGCTGATGCAACGCCGCGCGCGCGCTGTGCGCATGCGCGCGCTCGAAACGCGCGCCGAGGAACTGTCCGACCGCAATTGGGAACTGCACGAAACCGAGATGGCGACGCTCGCTTTGGCGCGCGACCAGGCCGAAGCCGCGAGTCGCGCCAAGTCGCGTTTTCTCGCCACGGTGTCTCATGAAATCCGCACGCCGCTCAACGGCATTCTCGGCATGACCGGCCTGTTGCTCGACACCCCGCTGACCCCGGAGCAAACCACTTACGCCAGGGCGGCGCGGCATTCCGGCGAAACGCTGCTGACGCTGATCGAGGAACTGCTCGACTTTTCCAAGATCGAAGCCGGCAAACTCGATTTCAGTTCGCGCGCCTTCTCGCTGCGCGAACTGATAGAGGACGCCGTCGAGCTTTTGGCTTCGCGAGCCCAGGACAAGGGCATCGACATCGCCTGCCTGGTTGACGACCGGTTGCCAAGAGTCGTGATCGGCGATCCGGCGCGGCTGCGCCAGGTGTTGCTCAACCTGGTCGGCAACGCCGTCAAGTTCACCGAACGCGGCGGCATCACGGTGATCGCCGAGCCGGACGACGAGGTCGACCGCGTGCGCGTCTTCGTGCATGACACCGGCATCGGCCTCGCGGGCGCCGACCAGTCGCGAATTTTCCAGGACTTCGAGCAGGCTGACGGTTCTACTACCCGCAAATATGGCGGCACCGGGCTCGGTCTCGCGATCTCCAGGCGTATCATCGAGCGCATGAACAATGACTTGGGCGGCAGCATCGGGGTTACGAGCGAGCTTGGCGCAGGTTCTACATTCTTCTTCAGCGTGCCGCTGCCCGCGGCTGCTGGCGACGCGCCTGTTGCGCCGCCGCCCGATCTTACCGGACGGAAGGCGTTGATCGTCACGCCGTGGGCGACCGGTGCGGCGATTTTGGCCCGCCAACTAACCGGATGGGGCGCGTCGATCAGCATCGCCGGCGACGAAACCGGGGCGGTGGCGAAGCTTGCAGAACAGCATTGGGATGCCATGCTGGTCGATCACGCTTTAGCGGCGCAGCTCTCCGCGATCGGCCGGCTCGCCAGCGTCAATGCTGACCGCCGCATCGTGATGATCGGGCCCGGTGATCGCGACGAACTTGAGCAACTAAGGCAGTTTGGCTTTACCGGCTATTTGATCAAACCGGTGCGCGCCGCCTCACTTGCCGCGCGCCTGCAGGGCGGCGCCGGATTCGAGCGGATGTTGCCGGAGTTGGCACCCTCGATCATCGCCGAGCGCCCTGCCGAACAGAGCCAAAGAGGCCTGTCAATCCTGGTCGCCGAGGATAATGAGATCAACGCCCTGCTTGCGCGCGCGCTGCTCGCCCGTCTTGGTCATCACGCGACTGTCGCCGCCCACGGTCAGGCGGCGGTCGATATCTGGGCGACCGCGCGCGAGCGCGGGCAACCCTTCGATCTTGTCCTGATGGATCTGCATATGCCGGGCCTCAACGGTTTCGAAACGGCGCGACGCATCCGCTGCCTGGAAGCCGACGCCGGACCCCGCACGCCGATCTTCGCGCTGACCGCAAATGCGTTCGGCGAGAACCGCGAAGCTGCAAGCGCAGCAGACATGGACGGATTTCTGGTGAAACCGCTGGAGCGGGAGAAACTAATGGCCGTTCTCGCAGCGATTATGAGCCGTGTCTCGCAACTTACCGCCTAGTGAAGTTCAACATCTTGTCATAAATCGGTGCCCGGCGCATGTGTAGCTGGCGCAGCGCCAAACGGCCGATTCGCGGGCGACAAAACAGAGTCCTGAAGCGCGAGAGGATCAGTTCTGATGCCAAATGGCGGTTCCGCATTGCCTCGCACCGGCGTGCCGGGTCTGCTGCCGCAATTGCAGGCCTATGGCGGGCTGCAAGCTTGGGCCGCCCGCGCGCACCGTCCGCTGCAATCACTCGGCCGCATCGGCTCGCTGGAAGTGCGTCTCGCGCAGACCGCCGCCGAGGTGCGCAAGGCGCAGAAGTTGCGCTACCGCGTATTCTACCAGGAAGGCCCGGCGCTGCCGGATCCGGGCCGGATCTTCGCGCGCCGCGACATCGATGCGTTCGACGCGATCTGCGATCATCTTCTGGTGCTCGACCACGCTGAGCGCGAGCAACATCCGGGCCGCCAGCCGGCCGTGGTCGGCACCTATCGGCTGTTGCGCCAGCCGATCGCCGAGGATTACGGCGGCTTTTACACCGCCGGCGAATTCGACATCGCGCCGCTGATTGCGCGGCATCGCGATCTGCAATTTCTCGAGCTCGGCCGCTCCTGCGTTCTGGCGCCCTATCGCAACAAGCGCACCGTTGAACTGCTGTGGCACGGCATCTGGAGCTACGTGTTGCAGAATGGCGTTGATGTCATGTTCGGCTGCGCCAGCCTCGAAGACGTCGATCCGGAGCGGCTCGCGCTGCCACTGTCGTTTTTGCATCACTATGCGCGCGCGCCGGAACCGTGGCGGGCGCGGGCCCTGGCGGACCACTATGTCGAGATGAATCTGGTGTCGAGGGAATCGATGGATCCGAAGGCTGCGCTGCGGGCGCTGCCGCCGCTGGTCAAGGGCTATCTGCGGCTTGGCGCCTATATCGGCGACGGTGCGGTGATCGACCACCAGTTCGGCACCACCGACGTGCTGATCGTCCTGCCGGTCACCGCGCTCAACAAGCGTTATATCGAGCACTTTGGCGCCAGCGCCGAACGCCACGCCGCCGACTGAAGGTTAAAGTCGCCGCAGCGCGACTTCCTCGACGCGATGGCTTTCGCTCTTTTTCAGGATCAGGTCGGCGCGCTGCCGGGTCGGCAAAATGTTTTCGTGCAGGTTGATCAGGTTGATCCGGTTCCAGATCGAGGCCGCGGTTTGCCCGGCTTCGGGATCGGACAATCGTGAATAGCGGTGAAAATAGGATTTCGGGTCGCGGAACGCGGTGCCTCGCAGCGTGAGAAATCGGTCGACATACCAGGCCATCAGCACGCTCTCGTCGGCGTCGAGATAAACCGAAAAGTCGAAGAAATCCGAGACGAACGGGATCGCCTTGCCGTCCTTTGGCAATCGGCCGGTCTGCAAGACGTTGAGGCCCTCGACAATCAGGATGTCGGGCCGGTCGACCTCGATCCACTGCTTCGGCATCACGTCATAGACCAGATGCGAATAGACCGGCGCGCGCACCGGGCGGCGGCCAGCCTTTACGTCCGACAAAAACCGTAGCAGCGCCGGCAGGTCGTAGCTCTCGGGAAATCCCTTCTTCTCCATCAGCTTTTCTTTTTCCAGTACCGCATTCGGATAAAGAAAGCCGTCGGTGGTGATGAGATCGACCTTGGGGACGTTTGGCCAGCGCGCCAGCAGCGCCTGCAGCACACGCGCGGTGGTCGATTTGCCGACCGCGACCGAGCCGGCGACGCCGATGATGTAAGGCATCTTGACGTCTTCGGTGGCGAGAAAGCGCTGCTGCGCGCGGAACAGCTCCTGCGTCGCCGCGACATAGATCGACAGCAGCCGCGACAACGGCAGGTAAATCTCCTCGACCTCCTTGATGTCGAGCCGGTCATGCAAGGAGCGCAATTGCGTGACCTCTTCCGAGGTGAGGGTCATCGGCGTGTCTTGGCGCAGCGCCGCCCATTCCGTGCGCGAAAAAACGCGGTAGGGCGAAACGGCATTGTCGATCCGCTGTTCCATTGCGTTGCGGCCTACTTCCGCTCTTTGTTGCGCGATGCTTTCTCAGTGTGCCCGGACTGCACAGTGCGCTTGGCCAGCACCGCCTCGACCTCCTTGAGGGCGACGCCGCGTGCCTTGAGCACCACCAGGAGATGGTACAACAGATCGGCGGCTTCCGCCGTCAGCCGTTTCTTGCTTTCGCCAGCCGCGGCCAGCGAGGTTTCCAGCGCTTCCTCGCCCAGCTTTTTCGCGCAATGCGCGACACCCTTGTCGAGCAGCGCGCGGGTGTAGGATTCGCTGGCGGGCGCCTTGGCGCGCGCGCTCACACGTTTTTCCAGTTCGTGGAGCGTGAACTTCTTCATGGCGCGCTCAATAGCATTCCTGCGGTCACGGATCGAGCCGCATCGGCAACCCGGCTTTCGCCATATATTGCTTGGCTTCGCGCACGCTGTGTTCACCAAAATGGAAGATCGAGGCCGCCAGCACCGCGGTGGCGTGTCCGTCGCGCACGCCCTCGACCATATGTTCCAAGGTGCCGACGCCGCCCGAGGCGATCACCGGCACGCCAACGGCATCGGCCACCGCGCGCGTTAACGCAATGTCGTAGCCCTTTTTCGTTCCGTCGCGGTCCATTGAGGTCAGCAGGATTTCGCCGGCGCCGAGCGCGACGACTTCTTTGGCGTATTCTATCGCGTCGATGCCGGTCGCGTTGCGGCCGCCGACCGTGAATATTTCCCAGCGGTCCCTTTCGCCCGGCTTCGAGGTTTTTTTGGCGTCGATTGCGACCACGATGCATTGGTCGCCGAATTTTTCGGCGGCTTCCTTGACGAATGCCCGCCGCGTCACCGCCGCGGTGTTGATCGACACCTTGTCGGCACCGAACGTCAGCAGCTTGCGGATATCCTCGATCGTGCGAACGCCGCCGCCGACCGTCAGCGGCATGAAGCAGGCTTCCGCCGTGCGCCGTACCACCTCGAAAATGGTGTCGCGGTTTTCGTGGCTGGCGGTAATATCGAGGAAGCACAATTCATCGGCGCCGGCGGCGTCATAGGCGATCGCCGCTTCAACCGGATCGCCAGCGTCGCGCAGATTGACAAAATTGACGCCCTTGACGACCCGGCCGTCCTTGACGTCGAGGCAGGGAATGACGCGATCCTTGAACATGATCAGGCCGCCGTTCGTGCCGAACGGATAAGTTCCAGCGCTTGCGCCGCGTCGAGCCGCCCGTCGTATAGCGCGCGGCCGGCAATGGCGCCGGCGAGCTTGCGCGCCCGCGGCGCCAGCAGCGCCTTGATGTCCTCGATCGACGCGAGCCCGCCGGACGCAATCACCGGGATCGCCACTGTCTCAGCCAACGCGATGGTGGCGTCCAGATTGAGACCCTTGAGCAAGCCGTCGCGCGCGATGTCGGTATAGACGATAGCTGCGACACCGGCGTCCTCGAACCGGCGCGCGATTTCCAGCGCGGTTAGCTGCGAGGTTTCCGCCCAGCCCTCGACCGCGACCTTGCCGTCGCGCGCGTCAATCCCGACCGCGATCCGGCCGGGAAATCTCTTCGCGGCGTCTTTCACCAGCGCCGGATCGCGTACCGCGGCGGTGCCAATGACGACGCGGTCGACGCCCTTGCCGAGCCAGCCTTCCACCGTCGCCATGTCGCGCACACCGCCGCCAAGCTGCAGCGGAATCCCAATGGTTTCGAGAATGCGCTCGACCGCGCCGGCGTTGACCGGCTTGCCGGCAAAGGCGCCATCGAGATCGACGACGTGCAGATACTCGAAGCCTTGCGCGGCGAAAGCCTGCGCCTGCGCCGCCGGGTCGCGATGAAAAACCGTGGGGCGCGTCATGTCGCCCTGTTCGAGGCGCACCGCGGCACCGTCCTTTAGATCGATGGCCGGAAAAAGGATCACGGCTTCCACTTCAGAAAATTGGCGATCAAAGCCAGCCCGAGTTTCTGGCTCTTTTCCGGGTGAAACTGTGTGCCGACTATGTTGTCGCGGCCGACAATTGCGGTGAGCGGCCCGCCGTATTCGGCCTGCGCCACCAGATCCTCGCGCTTCGCTGGTTTCAATTCATAGGAGTGCACGAAATAGGCATGCAGTCCGTCCGCGCCGGTCGGGATGCCGTCGAGCAATGCGTGCGGCTTCGACACGTTGAGCGTATTCCAGCCCATGTGCGGAATTTTCAATCCGGGATCGGACGGCGCGATCTTGTCGACCTCGCCGGTGATCCAGCCAAAGCCCGGCGTCACCTGATATTCGCGGCCGCGCTCCGCCATCAATTGCATGCCGACGCAGATGCCGAAGAACGGCCTGCCGTTCTGGCGCACGCTGGTTTCCAGCGCCTCGACCATGCCGGGAATGGCGTCGAGACCATTGCGGCAATCGGCGAAGGCACCGACGCCGGGCAGCACAATACGCGAAGCCGCCGCGACTCTGTCCGGATCGTTGGTGACCAAGATCGGCTGATCGTGCCCGCTGTCACGCGCGGCGCGCTCGAACGCCTTGGCGGCCGAGTGCAAATTGCCCGAGCCGTAGTCGACGATCGCGACGCTCATCGCGAGTCTCCCGCGTCGGGGAACAGGCCGATGATCGGCGGGGACGACGGCGAAATTGGCCGCACCATCGGCAATGTCGACGACGCCGGTGCAGCCGCCCGCTCCAGCCAAACGGCGAAAAAACGACGCTCGGCTTCTTCTTCATCCTCGCCGACCACGATGCCGGCGGTTTTCCATTTACGCAGCGAAAAGCGCCGCAGCGTCGCCGCCTCGAAACCGACCAGCAACGCCAGCAGGCACATCACCGCCATGCGTGCACTGCTCGGCGCTTGCAAGACCCGCAAGCCGACGATGAGTACAGCGCTGAGCGCCACATATCCTATCAGCACCAGCCATAGCCCATGCATCAGCATCCAAAGCGGGCCAAACACGAATGCCCAGAAATTGAAACCATCGCGCACGAACACGAAGCGCTCCGGATCGGGAACGGCTTCGCCATGGAGCCTGTCATTGGGCCGCGTCTTGCGCGGACCCGTTGGCAGCGGCGGTTCATGTACGGTATAGGTGGGCATCGTCGTTACCCGTTACCTGCCTGTCATACCCGCGAAAGCGGCATCCAGTAATCGCAAGCGTTCCGTATAGGCATTGAAGCCGGCGTCTTACTGGATCATCCGTTTTCGCGGATGATGACGGCTGTGGTTCCTTACGCGCCGAGCGAGCCTTTGGTGGACGGCACCTCGTCCCTGGCGCGCGGATCAATCGCCACCGCCGCGCGCAAGGCCCGCGCCAGGCCCTTGAAGCAGGCCTCGGCAATATGATGATCGTTGGTGCCGTACAGGCATTCGGCGTGCAGCGTGATGCCGGAATTCATGGCGAAGGCCTGAAACCATTCCTGCACCAGTTCGGTGTCAAACGAGCCGACCTTGTCGCGCACGAACGCCGCCTTGAACACCAGAAACGGCCGGCCGGAAATGTCGATGGCGACGCGGGCCAGCGCCTCGTCCATCGGCACCTGCACGTCCGCATAACGGGTGATGCCCTTCATGTCGCCGAGCGCCTGCTTGACCGCCTGGCCGAGCGCGATGCCGCTGTCCTCGGCGGTGTGGTGATCGTCGATATGCAGGTCGCCTTTGGCCCTGACCGAGATGTCGATGCGCGAGTGCCGCGCCAAGAGATCGAGCATGTGGTCGAGGAATCCGATGCCAGTCGAAACGCTCGACGTGCCTTTGCCATCGAGGTCGATCATGACCTCGATGTCGGTTTCCTTGGTCTTGCGTTTCACGGTGGCCGTGCGCATTGCGAGATGCCTTGGCGATAACCCGATGAAATAACGATGTAAGACGCGCGCCTTTTATCAGGAGTGCGGGTATTCGCAAACCGCCACTGGTGCCGGCGGCGGTCCTTCGATTAAGGTCAGCTAAAGCGTGATTTTCCCAAGAAGTCCAAACGGCGACGGCATGTCAGAGCGAGCGAACGAGCGAGTGGCCTGGTTCAACGGCAAATTTATGCCCGAACGCGAGGTGCGCATCCCGTTTCGCGACCGGAGCTGGGTCTATGGTGACGGTTGTTTCGACATGACCCGTAGCTTCGGCCACAAGCTGTTCAAGGTGAAGGAGCATGTCGAGCGGCTCTACCGCTCGCTGAAATATCTGCGGATCGATCCGGGCATCGAACCGCAGAAGATGCGTTCGCTGACCGAGGAGCTGTTCGAGCGCAACCGCCATTTGCTCGGCCCGGATGACGACTTTTGGGTCGGCCAGCGCATCAGCCGCGGCGTCAAGGACGTGCCGGGCGACAATCTCGACTATCATGGACCGAACGTGGTGCTCGAATGCGCACCGCTGCCGTTCGCGCAACGCGCCAAGCTGTTTAAGGACGGCATCCGGGTCATCGTGCCGTCGCAGCGGCGCACGCCGCCGGAATCGCTCACGCCGCGTGCCAAGACGCACAATTATCTTAACCTGATCGTCGCCGACCAGGAAGTGCAGAGCATCGACCCAGAAGCCTGGGCCGTGCTGCTCGCTGTCAAT
>JBPCQM010000115.1:0-12092 GCA_050998115.1 Pseudolabrys sp.
GGGCGCGGCTCGTGGCGCATCCGGACGTGGCGGGCGTCGTCTTCACCGGCTCGAACGAGGTGGCGCGCGCGATCAACCGCGCGCTCGCGGCCAAGGACGGCCCGATCGTGCCGCTGATCGCCGAGACCGGCGGCATCAACGCTATGGTCGTCGACGCCACCGCATTGCCGGAGCAGGTCAGCGACGACGTCATCACCTCGGCATTCCGCTCCGCCGGTCAGCGCTGCTCGGCGCTGCGGCTGCTCTGCGTGCAGGAAGACGTCGCGGAGAAAATGATCGAGATGATCACCGGCGCCACGCGCGAACTCAAGCTTAGCGATCCGCGCGATCCGTCGACCCATGTCGGCCCGGTGATCGACGCCGAAGCCTGGGACAAACTCGGCGGCTGGATCGGCGCGATGGAAAGCCGCGGCGCGGTGCGCTTTCGCTGGGACAGCCAGGGCGACGTGCCGCCCAAAGGATTCTATGTGCCGCCCGCCATTGTTGAACTGCAGAGTGCGCGCGAACTCACGCAAGAAGTGTTCGGCCCGATTTTGCATGTCGTCACCTGGCGGGCCGGCGAGCTTGACGCGCTGCTCGACGATATCGCCGCCAATGGTTACGGGCTCACGCTGGGCATCCATTCGCGCATCGATGCGACAGTCCGCCGCATCGTGGCGCGGCTTTCGACCGGCAACGTCTATGTCAACCGCAGCGTGATTGGCGCGGTGGTCGGCACCCAGCCGTTCGGCGGCAACGGCCTGTCTGGCACCGGTCCGAAAGCCGGCGGGCCGAACTACCTGCATCGCTTCACGCTCGAGCAGGTCGTCAGCGTTAATACCGCGGCATCCGGCGGCAATGCGGCCTTACTCGGCGAAAACGAATAATCCGCATTGCGGCGGCAAGCTACGGCCGCCTTACCAAAATGTAATCGTCACGACGCCGTGATCTGCGCAGGGAGCGCCGGCTCCGGCCGTTGAATGAAATAGACGTTTTCCAAGAACTGGAGAACCGGAGGAGAATATGGGCAAGATATCGAAAAAGATTTTTACTCGTTCGATCACGGGCATTCTGACCGCTGCCACGATCGCAACGTCGATCCCGTTAACCCAAGCCAGTGCCGCGTCGGCCGGTGCGGTCATCGCCAAGCCCGCCGCTGTCACGACGGATTTGAGCGCGCGCCGGTACTATCGCGGCGCAGGTGGCGCCGTCGCGTTAGGCGCATTGGCGATCATCGCCGGCGCAGCCATCGCGGCGTCGCGCCATGACGATTATTGCGGGGGTTATGGCTGCCGCTATGCCTATGCGCCGGGGCCCTACTACGGAGGTGGCTACTACGGCGGCGGCTACTACGGACGCGGATACTACGGTGGCTACCATCGTTGGCACCATCGCCACTGACGCTAAGGCTCGAAACATCGGAACGGGCGGCCGCCGACGCGGTCGCTCGTTCGTGCGTTTCGCCTTTCGTTAACAATTTCTGACGGCCGATCGGATAGTGTGCGCGGCATGACTGATTCGGTCGCCCGGCTTTATGACGCGGTGCTTGCCGCGCGGACTAGCGATCCGGCCAAGTCGCGCACCGCGCGGCTGTTGCGCGCCGGTCGCGGCAAGGTCGCCAAGAAACTGGCCGAGGAAGCGGTCGAGGTGGTGATCGACGCCGTGAACGGCCAGCCCGAAGCGGTGGTTCGGGAAAGCGCCGATCTTCTTTATAATCTCGTGGTGCTTTGGGTTTCTGCCGGGATCAATCCCGAGCAGGTCTGGGCGGAGATGCAACGGCGCGAGCGCTTGTTCGGCATCGCCGAGAAGATCCCCAAGGACTTGGTGCAGGGCGCATCCCGGCGTAAGGTGATCGCGCTGGAAACCCGGCGGCCGCGCAAGCGCCGCTAAGCCAATTCCCGAATTTCCGAGAAATCGATGACCGCCGAAGCGGGCAAGCCGCGTTCATCTGCGCCGCCCTCCATGATCCGCCGGCTTTACGACTGGTGCATGGATGCAGCCGGCAAGCCGCACGCGTTCTGGACGCTGGGCGCGGTGTCGTTTGCTGAAAGCTCGTTTTTCCCTGTGCCGCCCGACATCATGCTGATTCCGATGGCGCTGGCGCAGCCGCAGCGCGCGTTCCGCTTCGCGGCGTGGTGCACGCTCGCTTCGGTGCTCGGCG
The DNA here is from genome assembly GCA_050998115.1 of Pseudolabrys sp. Taxonomy (GTDB): domain Bacteria; phylum Pseudomonadota; class Alphaproteobacteria; order Rhizobiales; family Xanthobacteraceae; genus Pseudolabrys. Next base: position 2,141 of record JBPCQM010000115.1, read on the forward strand.
GGATGCTCGGCTACGCGATCGGCGCGCTGCTCTACGATTCGGTCGGGCTGTGGCTGATCAAGCTCTATGGCTATGGCGACAAGGTCGAGGCGTTCCGCGAAGCCTACGCGCAGTGGGGCGCCTGGATCATCTTGCTCAAGGGCCTCACGCCCATTCCATACAAGATCGTTACCATCACCTCGGGGTTTGCCGGTTACAATTTTGGGTTGTTCGTCGTGTTTTCGCTGATTACTCGGGCGCTGCGGTTTTTCCTCGTGGCCCTGCTGATCAACCGGTTCGGCCCGCAGGCGCGCGACATCATCGAAAAGCGGCTCGGCCTGTGGACCACGCTGTTCGCCGTCGCCGTGATTGGCGGGCTGGTGGCGGTCGTTTACCTGTTCTGACCGAGCCGAAAGACGCCGGCGAGACGGCTCAAGTCGCAATTTCACCGCCACCGCACTATAATTTGCCACGATGGCCGTCATTGCAACAACCGGCACAGGATGCCGCGCCGCCCTGCTTGCGCTGTGCATTGGCATGGCGCTGAGCGGGTCGAGTGCGTTGGCGCAGCAGGCCGCGCCGCCGGTGGCGCAGCAACCGGCGCCGGCACCGACCCAACAATCGGCTCAAGAGCCGGCGCGAGAATCCAGATTCGGTCCGTTCAGGGCAATCGCGCGCTGGTTCGACGAATCGTTCACCCGGCTCGGCTCAAATTTCAAGAGCGCCAAGGGCGGGGTCGACAATTTCAACCGCGAGGCCGGCATTGCCGCCAAGACCACCGTTGATGCCGCGAGCGCCGCCGCCGGCGCAGTGGCGCGGTTACCGAAAGCGCGCACGATCAGCGGTCATCAGACTTGCGTGGTGGCGTCCAACGGCGGACCCGACTGCATCACCGCCGCGACCACGATGTGCACGGCACAAGGATTCAAGGGTGGCCAGAGCGTCGATATGACCTCGGCCGAGGAATGCCCGGCGGCGGTCATGCTCGGCCGCCGCGCCGCCGAGCCCGGCGAGTGCAAGACCGTGACCTTCGTCACCCGCGCGCTTTGTCAGTAGTCGCGCCGCCCGCGTGAATCTTTATTCCAAATTGATCGAGCGCGACGCGACCGGCAAGCCGGTGACGGTCGGCCTGATCGGCGCCGGAAAATTCGGCACCATGTTCTTGTCACAGGCGATCCGCACCCGCGGTATGCACATTGTCGGGGTCGCCGATCTCGATGTGGCGCGCGCCAAAAGCCAGCTCAAGACGGCCGGCTGGAAAGATGAAGCTTACGCCGCGGCGTCGCTCGCCGATGCGCTGAAAAAACGCACCACGCTGGTAACCGCCGACGCGGCGGCGCTGATCGAAAGCCCGCAGATCGAAGTGATCGTCGAGGCGACCGGGGTGCCGGGCGCCGGCATCACGCACGCCCTGCAAGCCATCGCGAACGGCAAGCACATCATCATGGTCAATGTCGAGGCCGACGTCGTCGCCGGGCCGCTGCTGGCGCGGCGCGCCAAGGCCGCCGGCGTCGTCTACAGCCTGGCCTGGGGCGACCAGCCGGCGCTGATTTGCGAGCACGTCGACTGGGCGCGCGCCGCCGGCTTCAAGGTGGTCTGCGCCGGCAAGGGCACGAGCTATCACCCGACCTATCATCAGTCGACGCCCGACACGCTGTGGGACATCCTCGATCAGTATTTGCAGATCAAGGACCGCAATTCGATCAATCCGAAAATGTTCAACTCGTTCATCGACGGCACCAAGTCCGGCATCGAGATGAGCGCGGTGTGCAACGCCACCGGATTGCTGCCGCAGAGCAATGGCTTGGGATTTCCGCCGGCCACCCGCTTCGAACTGGCCGACGTCTGCAAGCCGAAGGCCGATGGCGGCACGCTGGAGAAAGCCGGCGTCACCGAGGTCACCTCATCGGTCTATCGTGACGGCAAGGACGTGCCGCATCACCTCGCGCTCGGCACTTATGTCGTGATCGAGGGCGAGAGCGATTACGCGCGGCGCTGCTTCCAGGAATACGCCATGTTGCCCGACCGTAGCGGCAAATATGCCGCGCTGTACCGGCCGATCCACATGATCGGGCTTGAGCTCGGCATCTCGGTTGCGTCCGCCGCGCTGCGCGGCGAGCCGACCGGTGCGCCGAACGGTTTCCGCTCCGACGTGGTGGCGACCGCCAAGCGCCATCTCAAAGCCGGCGAGATGCTGGACGGCGAGGGCGGTTTCTGCGTCTGGGGCAAGCAGACGCCGGCCGATGTCTCGCTCGATCGCGAGTTGTTGCCGTTAGGCCTCGCTCACAACGTCAAGCTCAAGCACGACATCGCGCAGGGCGGCGCGCTGCAATGGGCGGATGTCGCCTATGATGCGAACGATACGGCGGTGAAGGTGCGGCGCGAAATGGAAGCCGCCTTTGGCCGCCGCAACGCCGAGGCGAGCGCGGCCTCCTAAGCAAGCTTGATGGTGCCGTCGACCTTGTGGGTCAGCCCGGTCTTGCCGATCGTCAGCACCATCTGGACCGGTACCGGATCGGTGCCCTTGAGCTTGCCGTCGGCCACGGCGGCGCGGATCGAGTTTTCGATTTCGCGTTGCGAGGTCACGCCGACCTCCTTGAGAAATTTGCGCAGCGAGGTGTTGAGCGCCTCTTCGTCCATCGGGAACTCCTGAGTTTGGCGGGATTTACGCAATCCTAGGCGCGCCGGCCCGATGATCCAACGGCAGCCACCAGATTTCGCCGGATACAGGCTGTGAATAACCCGTTAATTTTTGTGCACTGCCGCAACGAATCGGCTATCCGAAAGACTGGGGTGCGGTCGTCCGCAAAGGGGCTGCATGGCGGGGCTGAATTCGCAGCGAAGTGCGTTAGTTGTTGCGTTTGTTGCGTTGGTGTTCGCTTCCGGAGGCACGATGTCCGCAGCTGCGGCGGCGTCGTGCCCCGGCAATTCCGACGCCATCGGCGTCAGCCGCACTCTGGCCGTGAGTGCGAAAGATTACGCGCGGCTCGGCCACATCCAGTATCGTCGCAGCCTGCCGCTCGACGACCACGAGGTCGTGCTGACTTTCGACGACGGCCCGATTCCGCCTTACACCGACCGGGTGCTGGATATTCTGGCGCGCAACTGCGTCAAGGCGACCTTCTTCCTGGTTGGCCGCCACACCGCTGCCAACCCGGCCGCGGCGCGTCGCGTGCTGGCGGCTGGCCATACCATCGGCAATCACAGCCAGAACCATCCGCTGCATTTCGAGGAGATCTCGGAAAACCACGCCGAACAGGAAATCGACAAGGGCTACCGGACGCTTACGGCGGCGCTCGGTCCCGACACGGTGGCGCCGTTTTTCCGCATCCCGGGATTAGGACGAACTCATCGGGTCGAAGATTTCGCCAAGGCGCAGTCGCTGATCGTCTGGAGCGCGGACGCCGTCGCCGACGACTGGACGCCGATCAATTCCGGTCAGGTGCTGCACCGCGCGCTGTCGCGGCTCGAGGCGCGCGGCAAAGGCATTTTGCTGCTGCACGACATTCAGCCGCGCACCGTGCTGATGCTTCCGGCGCTGCTGGCCGAATTGAAGCGCCGGCATTTCCGCATCGTTCATGTGGTGCCGGATCGCGGCGTCGAGCCGGCGCCGCCGCCCGTGCCGTCGGTTGATGTCGAGGTCGCCGCGAAAGACGGCGATCAGATCGGTCCCGCGGTGCCCGACAAACTCGGCTGGCCGCGGGTGATCCTGACCAGCGGCGTGGGTTCGGAAGCCGAGCCGATCCCGCTGCCGCTGCGTCGGCAGTTGCGGCTGCGTCACCGCCACGCCAGAACCGCCGCGGTGGTGGTGACGGCCGACCCGGTATCCGTCAGCATCTCGTATTAAAGATCCAAACTTTCGGCGCGCGGATCGCTGATTAAATGGTGCCCCTGGCCGGACTCGAACCAGCACACCTTGCGGTACCTGATTTTGAGTCAGGCGCGTCTACCAATTCCGCCACAGGGGCTTGACCGGCGCGGATCATAGTGGCGCATTGCCGTTCGTCAACGCTGGAGCACCGCTTGGATACGCAGGCTTTCATCTTGGCTTTCAAGCGCGCGGACCCGGCCCCGGTTGCGGCGGCCATCGCCGCCGCCTGCATGCTGACGATCGGCGGCTTCTTGTTCTTTCAATACGTCATGGAGCTGCCGCCGTGCCCGCTCTGCCTGGAGCAGCGCAACGCCTTTTACTTCAGCCTGCCGCTGGCGGCATTGTTGTGGTTCGGCGTCGATCACGGCGCCAGCAGGAAGGTGCTGATGGCGGGGTTCGGCGCGCTGGCGATCGTCATGCTCTACAACGCCGGGCTTGGCGCTTATCACGCCGGCATCGAATGGAAATTCTGGCCCGGCCCGGCGGATTGCACCGGTCCGCTCAACGATCTCAGCGGGCCGGGCGGGCTGCTCAACCGCCTGAAAAACATCAGCGTCGTGCGCTGCGACCAGGCGGCGTGGCGCTTCCTCGGCCTGTCACTGGCGGGCTGGAACGTCCTGGTGTCGCTGACGCATGCCGCGGTCGCCGCGCACGGCTTTCGCGGCATGGTCGCGCGCGGCGCGCTGAAAAAAACGGCGCGATGAGGAAGCCGGGGCTGAAAATGGTAACGACCACAAAACGAGGGGCGCGGGTACATCCGCCGTCGCCTGCTGTTTCGTGGCCGTCTCGGCAGCGGAGTTGTTGCCAACTCGACGTTGCCGTTGCCGACTATATAGGCGCGTATTGTGACGGGAACAAGACAGCTCGCGACGGCTTTTGTTAAGGATTTGAATCACCGAAAGGCTCGTTTCGATGATGCATTCCCGTTCGAATGTCTATACCGGCACCGCCAAGACACTGCATTGGCTGATCGTCGCGCTGCTGATCGCGCAGTTTAGCGTGGCCTGGACCATGCCGGATATCGGCCGCGACACGGTTCCCGAGACGCTGATCAATCTGCATTTCTCGATCGGCGTCATCATCGTCCTGGTCGCAATCATACGGCTGGCGTGGCGCGCGACACACGGCGAACCGGCGCCGCTCGACGGCATCCCGCCGTGGCAAACCACGACCGCGCGCATCGTGCACTGGCTGCTTTATTTATTGCTGTTCGTGGTGCCGCTGCTCGGCTGGCTCAACGCGTCGTATCGCGGCTTCCCGATCATCATGTTCGGCCTCGAATTGCCGAAGCTGTTGGCGACCCGCGCGGCCGGCTGGGGCTGGACCGGCGACGTTCACATATTGGCGGCGGAATACGGACTGTTGACGCTGGTCGGCCTGCACCTCGCCGCCGCGCTCTATCATTTTGTCATCCGCCGCGACGGCGTGCTGCAGCGGATGCTGCCGGGAAGATAACGACCACCGCCGTCATGCCCGGCCTTGTGCCGGGCATCCACGTCTTTGTTTTTTTACTTAAAGGAGGCGTGGATGGCCGGGACAAGCCCAACCATGACAAAGCTTTTCACGGCTCGAGCTCGGTGTCCCAATACAGATAATCGAGCCAGCTATCGTGCAGATAGTTCGGCGGGAACAGCCGGCCGTTGCGATGCAGATGATGCACCGTCGGCTGGAACGGATGCTGCGAGGGCCACATCTTGGCCTCTTCCGGCGTCAGCGAGCCCTTGCGCAGATTGCAGGGCGAGCAGGCCGCCACCACGTTGTTCCAGGTGGTGTGGCCGCCGCGCGAGCGCGGCAGCAGATGATCGAAGGTGAGGTCGTCGCGCTCGCCGCAATACTGGCAAAGGAAGCGGTCGCGCAGGAACACGTTGAACCGCGTGAAGGCCGGATGCGTCGAGGGCTTCACATAAGTCTTGAGCGACACCACGCTCGGCAGCTTCATCTCGAAGCTCGGCGAGTGCACGGCGCGGTCGTAATTGGCGACGATGTTGACGCGTTCGAGGAACACCGCCTTAATCGCGTCCTGCCAGCACCACAGCGACAAGGGATAGTAGCTCAACGGCCGGAAATCCGCGTTGAGCACCAGGGCCGGAAAACCGCTCGGCGACACATGCACGTTCAAATTTCGAGGCTCCTCAACCTCGCGACTCTTTCCAGCCCCAATTTATAGAGACGCGTGACAGGATTGTGAAGCCGCCGCGAGGGGTTGCCCGCAAGCGGGCTATTTCCCGCCGGTCAGATGCTGCGCCAAAAATTCGCCGCCGTGGCGCAGGCCTTCGGGATCGATGCCGTGGCCGATGCCCGGCGAAATGTGCCATTGCACCGGCACTTCCAGCGCCGCCAGTCCCTGCGCCGCATGCATCAGCGCCTGCACCGGGATCATCTGGTCCTGGTCGCCGTGGATCAAAAGCACCGGCGGCTTTGAGCGAACCTCGGTGGCGAATGTGTCGGGATCGACATTCTCCGGCACCACCAACATGCCGGAATAACCGACGATTGCCGCCGGTGCGGTGGCGCGGCGCAGCCCGGCGTGTAACGACATCATGGTGCCTTGGCTGAAACCGACCAAAGCCAGCGCCGAGCCGGGCAGATTGCGCCGATCGAGTTCGGCATCGAGAAAGGCGTCGAGCGCGGGCGATGCCGCATTGACGCCATCCCAACGCTCGTTCGGTTCGCGGAACGTCAGCGCAAACCATTCGCGGCCCATCGGCGCCTGGCCGCAGGGGCGAGGCGCGTGCGGCGACACGAACGCGGTATCCGGCAACATTGCCTGCCAGGCGCGGCCGATATCGATCAGGTCGTTGCCGTCGGCGCCATAGCCGTGCAGGAACACCACGAGACTCTTGGCGGCGCTGGATTTCGGTTCGAGGCGAGGGCCGTCGAGCGTTGGTTCAGCCATGTTTTGTTTCACATTGTTTGCTGTAGACCGCGACGACCGATGCGAACTGGCCGTGCGTCGAACGCAAGCGGGCGAACGGCTTGTTGCAATCGTCCAGCCCCTTGCTGTCGGCGACGCAGCTGCGGAATTGCTCCAAAGCGTCACTCAAGCTACTGAGCACCGTGTTGTAATCCCGCACCGCATCGCCGCATTCGTCGGCGCGCGCTGCATGGCTGCTCGCCAGCGGAATCGCCAGAGCGAGAATGCCAATCGCCTTGATCATGGACGTCCTCCCGCGCGTTTTGCCCTTGCAGTGGTTGCCTTTTTGACCGGTGGCCAGCTTGGTTTCTTCTCTGGCTTCCTTGTCGGCTGCTTTTTACCCGCCGCCTTTTCCTGCACCGGCGCGCCCTCGCGCCGCTTCACGACGTGATAGTAGGCCCACATCAGATGCGCCGCCACGCCGCGCCACGGCCGCCATGCTTCGGCGATCTTGGTCAGCCTCGCGGCGTCGGGCCGCTTGCGCAGGTTCAGAGCGATGCGCGCGGCCTCCTGCACCGCGAGGTCGCCGGCCGGAAAGGCGTCGGCGTGACCCAGGCAGAACAGCAAATAAATATCGGCGGTCCACGGCCCGATGCCGTGCAGCTTTACCAGTTCGGCGTGCGCGACGTCGGCCTCCATATTGCCGATCGCGTTGAGGTCAATGTGCTGTTTTGCGACCGCCTTGCCGATCGCCTTGATCGATTTGATCTTGTTGTTGGAGAGGCCGAGCCGCTTGAGTCTGTCGGTTCGTGCCACCCGAATCGTGTCGTGGTGAAACGGGTCGAACGCCGCGAACAGCCGGTCGCGGATCGCGCCGGCGCTCGCGGTCGAAAGCTGCTGGCCGCAAACGATGGCGCACAGGCCGGCAAAGCCGCCCTCGCGGCGGCGCAAGTTGAAGGCGCCGGCCTTTTCCGCCACAGGCTTGAGGCGTGGATCGGCGGCGATCAGCTTGACCAGGTCGGCCGCTAAATCGGCCTGCGTGTGCAAAAAGTGCGTCATATTTCTCCGCTGGTCCGCGCGGAAGCGGGGACCAGCTAAGCTGCTTGACTGGATTCCCGCTTACGCGGGAATGAGCGGAATGTGAAGGTCCACGGTGGAATCGAATGAGCGTCTTCCGCTTCGCGCCATCGCCGAACGGCTATTTACATCTCGGCCATGCGCTGTCCGCGCTGCTCAACGCCGATCTGGCGCGCGCGGCCGGCGGTCGCCTGTTGCTGCGGATTGAGGATATCGACGAGACGCGCTGCAGGCCGGAATATGAGAAGGCGATTTACGAAGACCTCGATTGGCTCGGCGTGACCTGGGAGCAGCCGGTGCGGCGGCAATCGGCGCATTACGCCGACTATCGTGCGGCGCTGTGCAAGCTCGACATGATGGGGCTGATCTATCCGGCGTTCGAAAGCCGCGCCGAGATCGCAAGGCTGGCGACCGGCCGTGATCCGGACGGCGCGCCGCTTTATCCGGGCGTCGGCAAGTCGCTTTCGGCCGACGAGCGAGAGAGCCGCATCGCGGCGGGCGAGCCTTACGCGTTGCGGCTCGATATGGTGGCGGCAATGGCGAAGACCGGCGCATTGCACTGGGATGAATCGGGCCAACACGCCCAAGCCAAACCCGAAGCCTGGGGCGATGTGGTGCTGGCGCGCAGGGAAATACCAGCCAGCTATCATCTTTCCGTGGTGGTCGATGACGCGCTGCAGGGCGTCACCGATGTGGTGCGCGGCCACGACCTGTTCCAGGCCACGTCGGTGCATCGTGTGCTGCAGGCGCTGCTCGGCCTGCCGGCGCCGCGCTACCGTCATCACCGGCTGATTCTCGATGCCAGCGGCAACAAGCTGTCGAAATCGACGCAGGCTACCGGGCTTCGTGAACTGCGGGCCCAAGGAAAAATACCGGCTGAGATTCGCCGGCAGCTCGGCCTCGATTGACGCCAATGTCCGTGGCAAGCTCGCAGCGGGACAGGGCAGGGGCGAATTTTTGGCAAAGCGCCGCAAAGCTAAAAGACTGAAACCGCGAAAACCGGCGCGCAAAATTGCGCGCAAAGCGAACACGGCGCGGGCGCAAAATAGCGCCATCGAGGCGTCGCTGGCCGGCGTCGCGCACGATATCCGCACCCCGCTGACCGGCGTGCTGGCGCTGGCGGAACTGCTGGCGGCGTCCGACCTCGGCGAGCGCGAGCGGCAATGGGCCAACGCCATCAAAAGCGGCGCCGAACACCTCGCCGCGCTGACCACGCTGATTATCGATGCCGCCAAGGCCGGCGTCACCGGACTGACCTTGCGGCGCGAGCCGTTCTCGCCGCGGCGGCTCGCTGAAACGGTGGGCCGTGCGCTGTCGGCCCGCGCCGAATCGCGCGGCATCAAGGCCGAGATCGCGATCGCGCGCGACTTGCCGCGCCTGGTGGCCGGTGACGAAATGCGGCTGCGCGCCGTGCTGGAGAATCTCGCCGACAACGCGGTAAAGTTTACCGGGCAGGGTGGCGTCGGCTTTGCGGCCGGCGCCGAGATCGCCGCGCGTGGCCGTATCCGGCTCAGTTTCATCGTCACCGACAGCGGCATTGGCCTGTCAAAAACCGAGCTCGCGCGGCTGTTCAAGCCGTTCATGCAGGCGAGCGAAGCTGTGGCGCGGCGTTACGGTGGCGCCGGCCTGGGCCTCATGTTTGTCAAGCGAATTGCCCGGGCGATGGGCGGTGACCTTACCGTCACCAGCGTTCCCGGACGCGGCTCGACGTTTCGTGTCTCGGTGCTGGTCGAGCCGGTTGAAGCGTGGCCCGGTCTGGCTACAACCGACGGCGTGCCGGCCGGCCGCACGCGCAGCCTCAGGGTGCTGTGCGCGGAGGACAACCCCTATGGCCGCGTGGTGATGAACACGATTCTCACGGAGCTCGGCCATCGCGCCGATTTTGTTGAGACGGGCGACGCCGCGGTGAAGTCGGCCGCGGGCGGCAGCTATGACGTGGTGCTGATGGACGTGACCCTGCCGATCATGGACGGGCTCGAAGCCGCAAAGCAAATCCGCGCGCTGCCGGGTGCGGCGTCCCGCATTCCGATCGTCGGCATTTCCGGCCGCAGCGAACCAGACGCTCCCGAGGCGGTGCGCGCCGCCGGCATGAATTTCTGTTTCCCCCAGCCGGTCCGTCCTGTCAGGTTGGCGCAGGGGATCAATAAACTGTCACTCCGGGACGGTGAATA
>JBPCQM010000116.1:0-3838 GCA_050998115.1 Pseudolabrys sp.
GTGCGCGGCGCCGTCGGGCAGCCGCGTGTCGGCGTGCACGAACAGCAGCACGTCACCTCCGGCTTTGCTGGCGCCGGCATTCATCTGCTCGGCGCGGCCGCGCGGCGCGGCGATCACCTGGTCGGCAAACGGCTGTGCCAGCCCGGGGGTGCCGTCGGCGCTGCCGCCGTCGACCACGATCAGTTCGGCCCCGTTGCGCCGCAACGGTGACAAGGCTTCGAGCGCCGGGCCGATTTGCGCGGCCTCGTTTAAAACGGGGATGACGATCGAGAGATTCATGGGGATCTATTTGCAGCCTGTGCCAGCGCGTGGTCCGGCCCGCCGGCGATCCGGCCGTAGTAGGAGACGTGCGCCGGTGAGCCTTTCGGCCACCGCGCCAGAAAGCGCGCGAGGAATTCGGCCTGGCTGTATTCGACCGCCAGCGCGTCGACGTGGATGCCGTCGCGCGCCATGCCATAGAGCGGGCGGTGCGGCGAGGGCGTCGTCGCGATGCGGCTGACGACGCCGTATTGCGTGGCTGAAAAGTTCGGCATGCCGGCGGCGCCGTTATTGATGACGGTGAGCCGGCCGCCATCGGCCAAACCGAAGTCGCGCAAAGCCGCCAGACAAGTATGAGTGGAGGCGAAAATATCGGCCTTGGCGGCGCGCGATCTCGGCAAACCACGCGCCGCGCCTTGGATTGTCCAGTTCATCCGGCGTGAAGCGCCACCCGGCCAGCGCCGCCGCGTCGCCATGCACGATGACAATGCGCCGCCCGCCGACATCGGCGACAAGATGCATCGGCAATTCCGACAACGGCGCGCGTAACGCCAAAGGAACCGCGGCGCGCAACTGTTCTAGGATTTCGTTCGAGCGGCGCACCACCTCGCCAGAGACGCTGTCGGGATAGGCGCAGCCGCAGCCGGCGCCGATGTCGTCCTGCCGCGCGATCTCGGTCTCGACATTGCCGCGTATGATGCGATGGCGCGCAACGCCACGCTCGATCGCGCCAAACCAGGCCGGCTCCGCGTCGAACCAGTGGTAGTCGCCGTTGAATACGATGTCGACCGGCCCGCGTTCGGCCGCCGCCATGTGTTCGATCTCGGCGAGCGCGGCGAGATTGCCGTACAGCCCGCCGACGACATAGAGAGTCTCGGAAGTGAAATCCGGCGCGCGATCAAACACCGCGGGCGAATAGCTGTAGTCGCGCGGGCAGACCCGTCCGGGCGCTTGCGCCGTTGCAGTGACCGGCAAATTCACTCCGCCGCCTCCTGGAGCGAGCCGCCGCAACTCGATCCCTGGCCCGCCGTGCAGCCATAACAATGACCGGCGACGCGGATGGGATTGCCGGTGAGGTCGCTCTCCATCAGGTCGGACAGGTGAATGCGGAGTTTTCCGAGTTGCGTCAGCGGCAGATCAAGCATCTGGTTAAAGTCGCAGTCGAACACATAGCCGCGCCAGTCCACCGAAATCAGGTTGCGACACATCACGCCATCTAGATTGGCGTCGAGATGCGCGTGTTGCAGCAAATCGAGATAGGATTCGAACTCGCCGTTGGTCACCAGCGCCGAGCCGAACCGCTGGATCGGCATATTGGCGAGCACGAACAGCTTGTTGAAGACGACGCCATATTGCTCGCCGAGGATACGCTTGTAATCGGCTTCCAGCGCCGTCTGGGGCGGCGGCAACGAGGGCCCTTGCGGGTTATAGACCAGGTTAAGCGCCAGCGTGCGGCCATAGCCGAGCGCGTTGAGCTTGCGCAAGCCGCGGATCGAGGCGGCAAACACGCCCTTGCCACGCTGGTTCTCGACATTGCTTTCGAGATAGCAGGGCAGCGAGGCGACGACTTCGACCTGCTGCGCCGCGAGGAATTCAGCAAGGCCCTCCTGGCCCTCGACTTCGAGGATGGTCAGGTTGCAGCGATCCATCACTCGCACGCCGAGCGCGCGCGCTTCGTGCACGATGCGGCGAAACTGCGGATTAAGCTCCGGCGCACCGCCGGTGATGTCGAGCGTCGCGATCTTCCGCCGCCTTAAAAATTCCAGTACGACATCGGCGACGTCCGCGGACATTTCCTCGGTGCGGGTTGGCCCGGCATTGACGTGGCAATGGAAGCACGACTGATTGCAGCGATAGCCGACGTTGATCTGCAAGGTGTCGAGCGCGCCGCGCCGGATCGGCGGGAACGAGATTTTTTCGAGCAAAGGCAGGGTGTCGCGCATCCGCGCAACTTGGCACGGCGAGTGCGGCGGCGCACCCGTCATTAAAGCCAAAGCTGTAACAAAACCGTGACGGTCAGCGCGCCATCGCGGTTGCAGCTGGCGCCGGAACCCCGATGCGGCCGAACGCCGGCAACTTGACGCCGGGATGGCGAAAATCGAATCCGGCGACCAAGCCGAGTATATTAACCTCGACGCCTTCGACCCAGCCGATCTTCACACCGGCATAGCCGGCCAGATTGAGTTCGACGCCGGTGCCGCTATCGGTTCGGCCGGCGTAGAAGCCGTCGCGATAGTCGCGGCCGATGGCGTTCGGGGGAAGTTGGGTTTGCAATTCCGGCACCGCGCGCAGCACCGCGGCGGTGAAGCTGTTGCTGTTCGGCCCCGGCCAGATGCGATAATCGCCGGCGTGGCTGTAGCGATAGTCTTTCACCGCGGCTTCGATCCTGGGAATGAGCCGCTCGGCCTGCGAACCGCGCACATCGGCAACGACGACCGGTGAATTGCCGAACCAGCGGCCGTCCGGCGCCCAGCCATTGGTGCGCACCGGATTGCCCCAGCCGACCACGTCGTAGCGGGTCCAACTCCGCGCGTTCTCGCGCTTGAACACCACCCAGCTATGCACGGCGACCACGCCCTTCCAGCCGCCGGTGGCACCGCTGAACACCATCAGCCGCGCTTCCTGGTCCGCGGTCGCCGGCGGCAGCGAGCCGGTGCTCGACCAGTCGGCGTCGCGGTACGACAGCGGCGCGTTGCTCAGCGCATAGAGCGCGGCGCGCGCAGCGACCGGCACGAGGAAAATTGCGAGAATCGTCAGCATCAGGGTTTTCCGGCGGGGCGGGGTCATGGTCGCCATCATAGCTAAGCGCAATTTGGTCTGAACCAAGGCGCCGCGCATGAACTCGTTGTTATTTAACGAGCGCCGCGAGCGCCAGCAGCATGGCGCGCGCCGCCGATGTAAGCGCCTTCTCGTCGATGACGCGGCGGCGGCTTGCCGGATTTCCGGTGCGGTTTTGCGGCTTGAGTTCCGGCACGTGGACGAAGACGGCGTAGCGCGGGCCATTCAGATTTTGCGTCATCTCGGTCGCTCGCCAGCACAGGTAATTGCAGAGATAATTGCCGGCGTCGCGCGAGATGAGCGCCGGTACCTGCGCGGTGCGGGCGGCGGCCAGCAGCGTTGCCGCCGGGGTTTTCATGGCGAGACGAGCCAGGCCGCGCGGCGCGATGGCGCGCGCCTTTGGAATCTTGCCGGAAACGTCCGGATTGCGGCCGAGCGAGTTGCGCGCCTGCGTCTCGATGCGCAACGTGCGCGCCCGCCCCGACAGGCCGAACATCAACAGCGCGCGCGGCCGGTGCCGCTTCACCAGCGCCGGTAGGTCGCGGTCGACCGCGTCGGAGCCCGTTTGAAACACTTGGTTGACGATTTTCAGCCGCGCCGCCGCGGGATGCCGTGTGCGGGCAAGGCGTCGCACCAGCGGCCCGGTTGGATTGAACGGCGCGCCGGGAAAGGGGCCGAACCCGGTGACAAGAATGGTGGGCATTCTTCCTTTCGTCATGCCCGGCCTTGTGCCGGGCATCCACGCCTTTCTTCAACGACACGTCGGAGCGCAAAGACGTGGATGACCGGGACAAGCCCGGCC
>JBPCQM010000129.1:0-10359 GCA_050998115.1 Pseudolabrys sp.
GTGATGATCGACGACCCGAACAAGCCGGCATGGGCGGGAAATTTTTTCACCGGCATTCCGGAGCCGGCCGGCGACAGCAAGGTGTTGCTGCAGCGCTGACTCAACTTCCTTGGCCTTGACGCGAACATGGTCGTCATCTGGCTGACCTTGATCTACACGCTGTTCATCGCGCTGCTGATGGTGTCGAAGCTGCCGGTGTTTTCCGGAAAGCGCGTCGGCAAGCGGGTGTCTCCGGAATTCGTGCTGCCGGCCTTCGTCGCCGTCGTGTTGTTCTTTGCGGTGTTGATCAGCTACCCGTGGCAAGTGCTGTCGCTCGGCACCTTCGCCTATCTGATCTGCCTGCCGCTCGGCTGGCTGTCGTATAAGGAATACGTCCGCAAGGACGCGGGAGCCGCGGTGGTGTCCGCGGCTCCCGCTATGGCCAGCGAACCGGTTGCGCCGCTGCCTGGCGAGAACCGCAGCAACGAGCAGCCGAACCGCCTCAACTAAAGGCGCTGCGCGATCGCCTTTGCCCGACCGGTCGCTACGCGACCGTTTTGCCATTGAGCAATTGCGTGCCGAACGGGTAACCCGGCATCAGGTCGTAGGGGTGCGCCCAGCCGGGCAACGCCTTCATGCGGTCGAGGAAGGCGGCGATCGCCGGGTGATCCTTGCGGATGTCGAAACCGAACTCTTCCGTCGGATAATACAGATAGGCGCACAGCGAAATATCGGCGATGGTCGGCCGCTCGCCGAGCAGGAACGGCGCTTTCTCCAGCCGCTTGTTGACGATGGCGAGATTGCCGTCGATGCGGCCCTTGAGAAAAGCCAGCACCGCCGGATCGCCGGGCGGCTTGGCGAGCGTCCGCAGGAAGCGAAACGGCCCAAGGAAGCCGTTGACCTTCTGGTTGTCGAACACGATCCAGCGCAGCGATTCAAGTTCCTCGTCCTCGCCTTTCGGCAGGAATTTTCCGCTCTTGCGCGCCAGGTAGGTGAGGATCACCGCCGACTGGCTAAGCTTGCGCTCGCCGTCGATCAGCACCGGCACTTCGCCCATTTCGTTGGTGCCGGCGCGGAATTCCGGCGTGCGCTGCACGCCGCCGCCAAAAAAATCGACCCAGACCGCCTTCCACTTGGCGCCGATCAGGTTGAGCATCAGCGCGGCGCGGTAGGCGTTGCCGGATTGCGCGAAGCAGACGAGTTGATAATCGGACATGGACACCCCTTACTGTGCGGCCGGCACGGAATATCGGGTCAACGTAACAGGCGTGCCGGACGCCGATTGACCCTGGAAACTATCGCCGACCGCGTTCAAACGCGCCAGCGGTTCATCATCGTGGGATTTGATAATCAGCACGCCTTGCTCAAGCACCCATTGACTGCCGAGGTACATGTTGGCGGGGCAGCCGCCGTCAGGGGCGACCGAGCCGCCCTGCGCATTGACAGTCTCCCGAAGCATCAGGCCGCACATCGGAGCGTTCGGCGCGGCCAGCATCCAGCGGCCCGTCATCGTGGCGCTCGGCGCGCCGGTGTCGGCTGAACCGGGCAAACCAGCCGCGCAGCCGCCGAGCACCAGCGTCACGGCGGCGGCGGTGGCGAGCCGGTAGATCATCCGTCCCGCCGATTTCACTTCATGGTCGGGATGACGAATTCGGCGCCTTCCTTGGTGCCGGACGGCCAGCGCGAGGTGATCGTCTTGGTCTTGGTGTAGAAGCGCACCGAATCCGGGCCGTGCTGGTTGAGATCGCCGAAGCCGGAGCGTTTCCAGCCGCCGAAGGTGTGATAGGCGAGCGGCACCGGGATCGCGAAATTGACGCCGACCATGCCGACATTGACGCGATTGGTGAAGTCTCGCGCGGTGTCGCCGTCGCGGGTGAAGATCGAAACGCCGTTGCCGTATTCATGCTCGGAAGGCAGCCGGACCGCTTCCTCGTAATCCTTGGCGCGCACCACCGACAGCACCGGGCCGAAGATCTCTTCCTTATAAATCTTCATGTCGGGGGTGACGTTGTCGAACAGGCAGCCGCCGATGAAATTGCCGTTCTCGTAGCCCTGCATCTTGAAGCCGCGGCCGTCGACCATCAGCCTGGCGCCTTCCTTGACGCCGGTGTCGATATAGCCGCGCACCTTGTTGAGCAGCTCTTTGGTGACCATCGGCCCGTAATCGGCCTGCGTGTCGGTCGAGGGGCCGATCTTGAGGCCTTCGACGCGCGGGATGAGCTTCTTCACCAGGATGTCGGCGGTCTTCTCGCCGACCGGCACGGCGACCGAAATCGCCATGCAGCGCTCACCGGCCGAGCCGTAGCCGGCGCCGATCAGTGCATCGACCGCCTGGTCGATGTCGGCGTCCGGCATCACCACCATGTGGTTCTTGGCGCCGCCGAAACATTGCGCGCGCTTGCCGTGCGCGGCCGCGGTCGAATAGATGTATTGCGCGATGTCGGAAGAGCCGACAAAGCCGATCGCCTTGACCCGTGCATCAGTCAGCAGCGCGTCGACCGCCTCCTTGCCACCATTGACGACATTGAGGATACCGGGCGGCAGGCCGGCCTTGAGGAAGATTTCGGCGATCCGCATCGGCACCGTGGGGTCGCGCTCGGACGGCTTGAGGATGAAGGCATTGCCGCAGGCGATCGCCGGCGCGCATTTCCACAGCGGGATCATCGCGGGGAAATTAACCGGGGTAATGCCGGCCACCACGCCGAGCGGCTGGCGCACTGAATAAAGATCGGTGCCAGGGCCGGCGCTTTCGGTGTATTCGCCCTTCAGCAGATGCGGGATGCCGCAGGCGAACTCGACCACCTCGACGCCACGCTGGATGTCGCCCTTGGCGTCGGCGAAGGTCTTGCCGTGCTCGGACGACAGGATGCGGGCGAGGTCGTCGTTTTCCTTATGGATCAGCTCGAGGAACTTGAACATCACGCGGGCGCGCCGCTGCGGATTGGTGGCCGCCCATTCCGGCTGCGCGGCTTCGGCATTGGCGATGGCCGCCTCGACATCGGCATTGTTGGCCAGCGCCACCTTGGCCTGCACTTCGCCGGTATTGGGATCAAATACGTCGCCCTGGCGGCCCGAAGTACCCTTTACTTCCTTGCCGCCGATGAAGTGGCCGATCTCGCGCATGATGGTTCTCTCCCGACTTTAGTCACGGCCCTTGACCTCGATTTCGCAGGATTTTTACAGTTTTTCGAGGCGCGGTCACCGGGAAAAGAGACTTTTTTGTTATAGCGACCTCCACATATTCGTCAGCGAGCACGCCGCCATCGTGTTTTTTGGCGGATGCCCTCGCCGCCACCCTGATCCGCTTCCCGCTGGCCTCGATCCTGCACGGCCTGCCGCTTGGCGCCAGGTTCGCCTTCACGATGCGCCGCATGACGCAGCGCGAATTGGTGGAAGAACTGGCCGGCCTCGCCGAGATCGCCCGCAAGTCCGGTCCGGTTGGACTGGAAAAGGTCGAGATTGAGGACGCCTTCCTCGCCAAGGGCATTCGTTTCGTCGTCGACGGCTACGACAGCACTTTTATCCGCGACAATCTCGAACGCGACCGTGACAACTTCCTGACCCACCTCGACGAGGGACAAAAAATCTACCGCGCGATCGGCGATTGCGCACCGGCCTTCGGCATGATCGGAACGCTGATCGGCATGGTGCAGATGTTCGCCAACATGACCGACCCGTCCAAGCTCGGCCCGTTCATGGCCGGCGCTTTGCTGGCGACGTTTTACGGCGCCGCGGTCGCCAATCTGTTCTTCCTGCCGCTGGCCGACAAGCTGCACCTCAAGCTGGTCGACGAGGAGATCAACCGCACGCTGATGATCGACGGCATTCTGATGGTCCGCGAGGCCAAAAGCCCGACGCTGGTGCGCGAAATGCTGCTGGCCTATCCGCCGGAGAAACATCGCCACACCCGCGGAAGAAGCCGAGCTGGCACCAGCGTAACGCGGACAAGTTTTCAATATGGCGCGGCGCAAGGAATCACACGCGGGCGGCCACGGCTGGTTCGTGACATTCGCGGACCCTGATGGGGCTGCTGGTCAGCTTCTTCGTGATGCTGGTCGCGTTTTCCACCCAGGATCAGCAAAAGCTGCAGGTCGTCGCCGGATCGATGCGCGAGGCCTTCGGGGGTGCGGGATCGCGCGCGCTATTCCGGCATCATCGAGGTACTCGGACTGCCGGCGCGGCCGGCTATGGGCCGTGGGAACTGTCGGCCGACCGCGCCAACGCGGTGCGCCAGATTTTGGCCGAGGAGGGCGTGCAGCCGGGGCATATGTTCATGGTGGCCGGCAAAGCCGACACCGACCCGTTGTTCGCCGACAATCCATATATGTCGCCCAACCGGCGGGTCACCATCACGCTGATGCGGGAAGAACCGCCCATTCCGGTCGACTTCAAGCCTTAAAGGCGCCGAGCCAGCGCGTGTTCGGCGATCGACAGGCAATTTATCCCTGAAAGGCCGGTATTCCCGCCGTGAAAGCGGTGGTATAAGCCCGCCTTTCCGGCCCAGACGTGAACCACAGCCTTTATGAGCGACGGCGTAAACGACCCGGCGGCAGCCGCAGCGAGCCATCGCGCCACTAAAGGCGCCGACGCGCCGCCGAGGTTCCTCGCGCTGGCGCTCGGCAGCATCGGCGTCGTCTATGGCGACATCGGCACCAGTCCGCTTTACGCGTTCCGCGAAGCCGCCATCGCGGCGAGCAACGGCACCAACGTGGTAACGCGCGAGATCGTGCTTGGCGTGCTTTCGCTGATCCTGTGGGCGCTGATCATCGTCGTCACGCTCAAATATGTCCTGATTTTGCTGCGCGCCGACAATAACGGCGAAGGCGGCACGCTGTCACTGACCGCGCTCGCATCCCGGGCTTTGGGGCGGCGCTCGGCGTTTGTTTTCGTTCTCGGCGTGATCGGCGCCTCGATGTTTCTCGGCGATTCGGTGATCACGCCGGCGATTTCAGTGCTGTCGGCGGTGGAGGGCCTCAAGCTGATCAATCCGTCGCTCAGTGAATATGTCGTGCCGCTCGCGGTTGTTATCCTGTTCGTGCTGTTCGCCGCGCAGAGCCGCGGCACTGCCAAGGTTGCCGCGCTGTTCGGCCCGGTCATGCTCGTTTGGTTCGGCTCGATCGCGATCGCAGGCGCGATGCATATCAGCGAAGACCCGCACGTTTTGCTGGCGATCAATCCGTATTACGGCGTGCGATTTCTGTTCGACCACGGCGGCATCGGCCTGGTCACGCTGGGCGCGGTGTTTCTCTGCGTCACCGGCGGCGAGGCGCTCTACGCCGACCTCGGCCATTTCGGCCGCAGGCCAATCCAGATCGCCTGGCTGGTTCTGGTGCTGCCGGCGCTGGTGATCAATTACTTCGGTCAAGGCGCCAAGGTGCTGTCCGATCCGATGGCAATCGAGAACCCGTTCTTCCGGCTGGTACCCGACGCGCTGCTGCTGCCGATGGTCATACTGGCGACCGCAGCGACCGTGATCGCCAGCCAGGCGGTGATCACCGGGGCTTATTCGCTGGTTCATCAGGCGATCCAGCTTGGCCTGCTGCCACGGCTCGCGATTTTGCACACCTCAGCCTCGCATGTCGGGCAGATATACATTCCGCGCGTGACAATGGCGCTGCTGGTGGGCGTGTTGCTGCTGGTCGGCCTGTTCCGTACTTCGAGTGCGCTCGCCTCCGCCTATGGCATCGCGGTGGCGACCACGATGGTGGTCGACGGGTTGCTCGCATTCATCGTGGTCTGGAAATTATGGCAGTGGAAGCTCTGGCAGACGCTTTTGTTGATTCTTCCTTTGATCATTGTCGACGTTACATTCTTCTCGGCGAACTTCCTCAAATTGTTCGAAGGCGCCTGGGCGCCCATATTGTTTGGCGCGACGATGGTGCTGCTGATCCTGACCTGGCGGCGCGGCACCCGCATTTTGTCCGACAAGACGCGCCGCACCGAAGTGCCGATCGACACCCTGTTCCGCAGTCTCGCGAAAAAGCCGCCGCATACGGTGCCCGGCACCGCGGTTTTTCTGACCAGCGATCCGGACTTCGCCCCGACCGCGCTGCTGCATAACCTCAAGCACAACAAGGTGCTGCACGAGAACAATGTGATCCTCACCATCATCACCGCCGATACGCCGCGCGTCGCGGAAGAGGAACGGGTGCGCATCACCCCGGTGTCGCAGCATTTCAGCCAGGTGGCACTAAAGTTTGGCTACATGGAACAGCCGAACGTGCCGAGGGCGCTGGCGGTGGCGCGCAAGCTGGGCTGGACTTTCGACATCATGTCGACCTCGTTCTTTTTGTCGCGGCGGTCGCTGCGGCCCGCCGCACATTCCGGCATGCCCGGATGGCAGGATCGGCTGTTCATCGGGCTGGCGCGCTCGGCCAGCGATGCCACCGACTTCTTCCAGATTCCGACCGGGCGGGTGGTTGAAGTTGGCACCCAGGTGACCGTCTAACGGCGGCGTTCTGATCTGCGGAAAACGCGTGTCGCGTAGGCTTTCTAGTCTAATATCATGTAATCATTAGATATTTACGCGGAATTTCTGCGCGTTCTTGCATGGTTTAAAGGCAACCCATGCGCCAGCGCTATCGCTTTGGCGCCGCTGGCGGCGTTATGAGCGCAGCCTGCAATTATTGCAGCGCAACATTTTTTGGGGCTCCTTCATGTCGATTGAAACCACCGCAGAGGCGGCCGACGCCGCCGCGCTCAGCCAGGGCAATGGCGTAACGCAACGCCGCGTCGGATTCTGGGCGCTCACGCTCGGCAGCATCGGCGTCGTCTACGGCGACATCGGCACCAGTCCGCTCTACGCGTTGCGCGAGTCGGTGCTGGCGGCGGTTGGTCCGGGCCAGCCGGCAAGCGAAACCGTGGTGCTTGGCATCCTTTCGCTGATCATCTGGGCGTTGCTGATCGTCGTTACCGCCAAATATGTGCTGGTGCTGATGCGGGCCGACAACAACGGCGAGGGCGGCACGCTCGCTTTGATGGCGCTGGCGCGCCGCGCGATCGGGTCCGGTGGCGGCGCCATCGTGTTGCTCGGTATCATCAGCGGCGCGCTATTCTACGGCGACGCCATCATCACGCCGGCGCTGTCGGTACTCTCCGCGGTCGAGGGCATCAAGATCGTCACGCCGGCTTTCGAACCTTATGTCGTGCCGCTAACCGTCGTCATTCTCGTGATCCTGTTTGCGGTGCAGTCGCGCGGCACCGCCAAGGTCGCGGCATTTTTTGGACCTGTCACCCTGAGCTGGTTCATCGCGATCGCCGCCGCCGGCCTATGGCACATCGGGAAAAATCCAGGCGTGGTGTTCGCCTTGAGCCCGCACTACGGCGTCAATTTTCTGCTGCATCACGGCATTATCGGCTTCTATACGCTCGGCGCGGTATTCCTGGTCGTCACCGGCGCGGAGGCGCTTTACGCCGACCTTGGGCATTTCGGGCGTGGCCCGATCCGCTTCGCCTGGCTCACAGTGGTGTTGCCGGCGTTGGTTATCAATTATTTCGGGCAAGGGTCGCTGGTTCTGGCTGATCCCAAAGCAATCGAAAACCCGTTCTTTCTGCTTTATCCAAACTGGGCGCTGTTGCCGATGGTGATACTTGCGACTGCCGCCACGGTGATCGCCAGCCAGGCGGTCATCACCGGCGCCTATTCGCTGACCCAGCAGGCCATCCAGCTTGGCCTGCTGCCGCGTCTAGAAATCCGCCATACCTCCGAATCACTGTTCGGTCAAATTTATATGCCGCGGGTGAATACGCTGCTTTTGATCGGCGTGCTGCTGCTGGTCGCGCTGTTTCGTTCTTCGAGTGCGCTGGCCTCGGCCTATGGCATCGCAGTGACGGGAACTATGGTCGTCACCGCGATGATGGCGATGGTCGTGATCCGCAGGGTTTGGGGCTGGCCAGCGATCGCGACGGCGGCGCTGATGCTGCCGTTTCTGTTTATCGATCTCACTTTTCTCGCCGCCAACCTGCTCAAGGTCGTGGAAGGTGGCTGGATGCCGCTTGCGCTCGGCGCTGTTGTCATGGTGCTGATGTACACATGGCGGCGCGGCACGCGCATCCTGATCGACAAGACTCGCAAGCAGGAAATGCCGCTCGCAGGTCTCGTGGCTTCCCTTGAGAAGAAGCCGCCGCAACGCGTTTCGGGCACGGCTGTATTTTTGACGAGCGATCCGCAATTTGCCCCGACCGCGCTGATGCACAGCCTCAAGCACTACAAGGTGCTGCACGAGCACAACGTCATCCTGACCGTGGAAACGGCGCCAACGCCGAGGGTTGATGCCGCCGAGCGAGTGCGCATTGAGCCAGTGGGGCAGACCTTTTCGCGCGTCGTGCTGCGCTTCGGCTTCATGGAAACTCCGAATGTGCCGAAAGCGCTGGCGATCGCGCGTAAGCTCGGCTGGAGCTTCGATATCATGTCGACTTCGTTCTTTCTGTCTCGCCGCGCGCTCAAGCCCGCCGCGCACTCCTTCATGCCGCGCTGGCAGGACCGGTTGTTTATCCAGTTGGCGCGCACCGCCAACGACGCCACCGACTATTTCCAGATTCCGACCGGCCGGGTGGTTGAAATCGGCACTCAAGTGACGGTTTAATCCAAACTGGATTGAGGTGTCCGATGGCGGATGGCGACAATCAGTGGCAGGTACACGATCTGACGGCGGTAGAGGTCGCGCGCGGCATCCGTGACGGACGCATGTTGCTGGTCGACGTGCGTGAGCCGAACGAGACGGCGATCGAGAGTTATCCCGATGCCGTCCATGTTCCGTTGTCGGCGTTCGACGCCGGCGCCATTCCCGATCCGGCCGGCAGGCAAGTGGTGTTCGCCTGCCGATCCGGCAAACGTTCGGTGACGGCCTCGCTCGCCGCGCAGGAGCAGGGCTATCCCTACGACAGCCACCTGGCCGGCGGTATTCTTGGCTGGAAGGCTGCCGGACTCCCCACCAAGACCTGAATCATATGAGTTCGCCAATGCAGCGTCGCCGCTTTGCGGCAATAGGGGCGGCCATCGCCTGCCTTGCCGGTTTGATCGGCGCGCATGGGCAATCCGGACGTGTCGTCAACGTCTACAACTGGTCGGACTATATCGACCCCGGCGTGCTGGCAGACTTCACCAGGGAAACGGGAATCCGGGTCCAGTACGATACGTTCGATTCAAACGACACGCTGGAAACTAAACTTCTGGCCGGCAAATCCGGCTACGACGTCGTGGTGCCGACCGCCTATTTCCTCGAACGCCAGATCAAGGCAGGCGTCTTCCAGAAGCTCGACAAATCGAAGCTGTCAAACCTTGGCAATGTCTGGCCGGAGATCGCCAAGCGGCTGGCGCTCTATGATCCGGGCAATCAATACGCCGTCAATTACATGTGGGGCACGACCGGCATCGGCTACAACGTCAAGACGCTGCACGAGCGCTTTGGCGCAAGCGCCACGATTGACAACTGGGACATCGTGTTCAAGCCGGAAAATCTGGCGCGTTTCAAGGATTGCGGCGTGCACATGCTGGATTCCTCCGACGATATTCTAACGACGGCGCTGCATTATCTCGGCCTCGATCCGGATTCGACGGATCCGAAGGACTTGCAGAAGGCGGCCGACCTGGTGATGGCGGTGCGCCCCTCGGTGCGAAAATTCCACTCCTCGGAATATCTCAACGCGCTGGCCGGCGGGGAAATTTGCCTGGTGGTCGGCTGGTCCGGCGACATCAAGCAGGCGCAGAAGCGCGCGATAGAGGCCAAAAACGGCGTCGAGATCGGTTACGCGATTCCGAAACAGGGCGCGCAGATGTGGTTCGACAATCTTGCAATTCCGAAAGACGCCAAAAATGTCGCGGAGGCTCACGCTTTCATCAATTATTTGCTGCGACCCGACGTAGCGGCGAAGAACAGCAATCTGGTAGCCTATGCCAATGGCAATCTCGCCAGTCAGAAACTGATCAATCCGGCGGTGTTGAACGATCCGGGCATCTTTCCCGATGCCGCCACAATGGCCCGCCTCTACGTCATCCATGCCCATGACGCCAAGACGCAGCGCGTCATCAACCGGATGTGGACCAAGATCAAAACCGGCCGCTAGACGGAGGGTTGGTCTTCGTCGCGCCAGCGGCGGTGCAGCCAAAGCCATTGTCCGGGATGCTCGCGCACCCAGCCTTCGATCACGGTGGTGATTTTTTGCATCGTGCCGCCCACGTCAACTTCACCTTGGGGGTCGCGCGCCGGCTCGATGGCGGGCGTCATGTCGATGCGGAATTTGCCGCCCGGCAGCCGCACCATCCGCGCGCCGTGGATCGGGCATTCGACTTGGCGGGCCAGGCGGGCAATCAAAGGATTGGCGCGGGTGCGCCGGCCGAAGAACAGTACGTCGACACCGCGGCTGTAATATTGATCGACC
>JBPCQM010000130.1:0-2688 GCA_050998115.1 Pseudolabrys sp.
GCTCTCAACCCGCCCATCAGCCGATGGCGCTTCGACGCCGAACACTGCTTGCGCCGCCTCGGCGAAACTCGCGCCACCGTTTGCGCCGCTGCGTAGCGGGACGTAGCGGCGCGAATCGGGCCGCGGCGCGCCGCGCCAATCCGAACACGGGCGGAACGCCGCGATGGTCGCGCTGCCGCCGGTGGTCGAGGCGCGCTGACCGCCGCGCGCCAGCGCATATTTGAGCGCGCGCACGATCAGCCCGCGCACCAGGCCGCCGTCGCGGAAGCGCACCTCGGTCTTGGCCGGATGCACATTTACGTCCACCTCGCGCGCCTCGATCGAAACGAACAACGCCAGCACTGGATGACGGTCGCGCGGTAGGTAATCCGCATAAGCCGCACGCACCGCGCCGAGCAGCAGCTTGTCGCGCACCGGGCGTCCGTTGACGAACAGATATTGTCCGAGCGCATTGGCGCGTGACAGCGTCGGCAGTCCGGCAAAGCCGGTCACCCGGACGCCGTCGCGTTCGGCCTCGATGGCGATGGCGTTGGCGCGGAAGTCCGGCCCCAGCACGTCGCCAAGCCTATCGAGTTGCCTGATCAGTAGCGCGGCCGCGCCCGATCTTCCGCTCCAGGTCACCGGCGTGCGCTCCTCGCCGGCCAGCGTGAAGGCGACGTCGGGCCGGCTCATCCCCAGCCGCCGCACCACCTCGCGCACCGCCTCGGCTTCGGTTCGGTCTTGCTTGAGGAATTTCAACCGCGCCGGCGTGGCGTGAAACAGGTCGCGTACCTCGACGGTGGTGCCCTGCCCCAGCGCCGCCGGTTTCACCGGAGATTTCTCGCCGGCATCAACCGAGATCGCCCAGGCGTGCGGCTCATCGGCGTGGCGCGTCGTGATGGTGAGCCGCGCGGCGGCGCCGATCGACGGCAGCGCCTCGCCGCGAAAGCCCAGCGTGTCGATCGCGAGGAGATCGTCGCCATCGAGCTTCGAGGTGGCGTGGCGGTCAACCGCGAGCGCGAGATCGGCGCGCGTCATGCCGGCGCCGTCGTCAGTGACGCGAATGAACCGCCGCCCGCCGCCGTCGGTCAGCACGTCGATCTTGCGCGCGCCGGCGTCGAGCGCGTTCTCGACCAGTTCCTTCACCACGCTGGCCGGCCGCTCGACCACTTCGCCGGCGGCGATGCGGTTGATGACGGCTTCGGACAACTGGCGGACGGGCATGTGAGCGATTCGCGTGAAGCACGATCTTACCCACGCCAGCGTGGCGGCAGCACGGCGAACACGAATTGCCCCCGCTATTCAGGCTGCGTCAATCGAAACTCGGCTTGCCTGAGCGCAGGTTCTTGATCGCGCCGCGGTGTTTTTTGCCCTCGACCCGCTTGCGCTTCTGTGCCTTGGGCACCTTGGTGGCGCGGCGCGCAACGGGCCGCACCGCGGCCTGGCGGATCAGGTCAAACAGCCGTTCGCGGGCGTCGGCGCGGTTGCGCTCCTGCTGGCGATAGGTCTGCGCGATGATGACGATCACGCCGTCTTTGGTCAGCCGCTTGCCGGAGAGCCGCATCAGCCGGACCGCGACGTCGTTGGGCAGCGACGGCGAGCCCCGCACGTCGAAGCGCAACTGCACGGCGGACGACACCTTGTTGACGTTCTGCCCGCCCGGACCGGACGAACGCACGAAGGCTTCCGCCAGTTCGGGGTCGTTGATAGAGATTTCGGGAGTGACTTGGATCGTTCCGCTTCCTGTTGTCCTGGCCGAGCGAAGCGAAGGGCCGGGACCCATACTCCGCAGACTATCAATGGCGCACGGCGTATGGGTCCCCGCTTTCGCGGGGAGGACCGTTAGGCGCCTTCCAAATACCTCTTCGCCAGCAACTTGCCTTCTTCCACCGCCGGCTGGTCGAACGCGTCGATGCCGATGAGCCGCGCGGCGACGATGGTCTCCAGCATGAAATGCATGAGCAGTTCGCCCATGCTCGCTTCATCGATCTTTGGAATGTGAATCGCGCGCACTGGACAGCCGTTCTTCGCCAGCGTCTCGGCGGTGGCGCGGCCTTGCGCGGCGACTAGGTCACCCATCGTCTTGCCGCCGAAGCCCGGCTCGCCGGCGCTCGTCGCAAGCGCCGCATCGATGCGCGGGCCCTTGCCCTTGGTGTCGGTGGTGACGACGGTGAACAGCTTGTCGCGCGGCCCGCCGATGAAAAGCTGCAATTGGCTGTGCTGGTCGACCGGGCCGAGCGCAGCGAGCGGCGTGGTGCCCTTGCCGTTTTTGCCGAGGCTTTCCGCCCGGAGCTGCACATACCATTTGCTGAAATTCGCCAGCCGGTCGGCATAGGCGAATATTGGCGCAATGGTCTTGCCTTTCGCCGCGAGCGTGACCGCCAGCGCCGCACCGAGCGCCGCCGGCACTTCGGCGGCCGGCGTCTTCGCCAGCACCGGGCCGAGCGCCGCGGCGGCGCCGTTGCGGATCGCGCCGATGTCAAGGCCGAGCGCGGCGGCCGGCAGCAATCCGACATTGGTCAGCACCGAAAAGCGCCCGCCGACGCCGGGATCGTGGTCGAGCATCGGCACATCGCCGCCGAGCAAATCGCGCAAGCCGTTGCGTTTGCCGTCCTTGACCGGTTCGCTGATGCCGATAAAGACGTTACGCGGTTCAAGTGCGGCTTTCTTGATCGCCGACAACGCGGCGATCACTTGCATCAGGGTTTC
>JBPCQM010000156.1:0-4930 GCA_050998115.1 Pseudolabrys sp.
GGCTTAAGGTGCTGTCGGCGGCGAAGTTCGCCGAAATGGATCACACGATTGAGCTCAATGAGACGGGCCAGCGAGAACAGGCCCGCGCGCTGGTGCTTGACGGCACCGGACGCGATCTCATGATTGAATTGCGTAAGGTCGTCGAAAAAGCCATTGCCGAGGAAGGCAGCCTGCTCGCCTCGCGTGCCGAGCGATCGCAAAGAAATAACACGTTGTTGTTATTTCTGACATTCGCCGGTTCGGCTTTGATTGTGCTGATCGGCGGCCTGTCGATTTACCTGGTGCAACGCAACTCACGCCAGCGCGAAATCGCGCAGCGCGAGCTCGCCGGCATCAACGCCAACCTCGAGCGCATCGTCGAATTTCGCACCGCGGATCTTCAGGAAGCCAACGACGAAATCCAGCGCTTCGCCTATATTGTCAGCCACGACTTGCGCTCACCGCTGGTCAACATCATGGGCTTCACCACCGAACTGGAGGAGCTGCGCAAGGATATTTTCGATCAAATCCATGGCCTGCGTGAGCAACTCGCGACGCTCAATGGCCAGGCGGCGGCGGCTGTGGCAGCCGGGCCGAATGGCAGCCCAGTCGAAAAGATGGGCAAGGAATTCGATGAGGCCGTGGCCTTCATCAAGACCTCGATCAACAGGATGGATCGGCTGATCAATGCGGTGCTCAAGCTGTCACGCGAGGGACGCCGCGAATTCCATCCTGAGACGATCAACATGAACGAATTGGTCAAGTCTGTCGTCGCAACGGTGACCCATCGCGCCTCGGAACTGGGCGCCGCCATCACCGCCGCCGAACTGCCCACGCTGGAAAGCGACCGGCTGGCGGTAGAACAGATTTTTTCCAACCTGGTCGACAACGCCCTGAAGTATTTGCGCGTCGAGGAGGCCGGGGACATCGAGATCGTCGCCAATTCGACGCCGACCCATGTCAAGTTTGAGGTCCGCGACAACGGCCGCGGCATCGATCCGGGCGACCACCAACGCGTGTTCGAATTGTTTCGCCGTGCCGGCGCGCAGGACCGCCCCGGCGAGGGCATCGGGCTCGCGCATGTGCGCGCCCTGGTGCGGCGGCTGGGCGGCTATATGGGTTTAACGTCGGAACTTGGCAAAGGGAGCGTATTCACCGTGACGCTGCCTCGCCGCTGGAGTGCTGAACACAGGAGCGCTGCATGAACAGTCAGATATCGGAAATGCCCGTCGAAATTGTCATGGTCGAAGACGACGAAGGGCATGCGCGGCTCATCGAAAAGAACATCCGGCGCGCCGGCGTCAACAACAACATCCTGCCGTTCACCAACGGCACCGATGCGGTGAAGTTTTTGTTTGGCGCGGACGGCACCGCCTCCGTCAACAAAGGCAAGCCGCTGCTGGTGTTGCTCGATCTCAATCTGCCGGACATGACCGGCATCGACATCCTCAAGCGCATCAAGACCAACGACCACATCAAGCACGTCCCGGTGGTGGTGCTCACGACCACCGACGACGCCGTTGAAATTCAGCGCTGCTACGATCTGGGCTGCAACGTCTACATCACCAAGCCGGTGAACTATGACAGTTTCGCGCACGC
Organism: Pseudolabrys sp.; assembly: GCA_050998115.1. Lineage (GTDB taxonomy): Bacteria > Pseudomonadota > Alphaproteobacteria > Rhizobiales > Xanthobacteraceae > Pseudolabrys. The sequence continues at coordinate 1,579 of JBPCQM010000156.1, forward strand.
GATCCGCCAACTGGGGCTATTCTTCTCGGTCATCCAGGTTCCGTCTCCGGTCTGATTGATGCCAAAGAACGTCCTCTACATCGATGACGATGACGGCCTGCGCAAATTGGTCGAGCGCAGCCTTGCGCGCGAGGGCGTGCGCGTGGTGTCGGCCGCCGACGGCGAGAGCGGCATCAAGGCGATGGCCGCCGAGAAATTCGATGCCATCGCGCTCGATCATTATATGCCTGGCCTGGACGGGCTTGCCACGCTCGAGCGCATCCACCGTGTGCCCAATCACCCGCCGGTCATTCTGGTGACGGGCGCACAGGACAGCCGCATCGCGGTGGCTGCGCTCAAGGCCGGCGCGTTCGATTACGTCACCAAGGACGCCCAAGGCGAATTCATACCGCTATTGTTTGCCGCAATACAGGGCGCCGTGGAATCGATGCGGCTGCGCCGTTTCAAGGAAGCCGCCGAAATCGAGGTGCGCGAGGCGCGCGACCGCTTCGAGGCGCTGGCGGCGGAGCGCGCACTGCTGATGCGCGAAGTCAATCACCGCGTCGGCAACAGCCTGCAACTGATCGCCTCGCTACTGACGCTGCAAAGCAATGCAGCACCGAGCAAAGACGTCAAAGCGGCGCTGGCCGACGCCACCGGCCGCGTGCTCGCGGTCGCGCAACTGCACCGCCGGCTTTACACCTCCGACGACGTCCAGCAGGTGTCGGTCGATCAATATCTCACCGGCCTGGTCGAAGACCTGCGCCGATCAGCGGAGAGCAATCAGCTCGCGCAACTCACCATCGCGGTCGAGCCGGTCAACATCCATCCGGATCGCGCTGTCGCGATCGGCGTTATCGTCAACGAGTTGGTGACGAACGGGCTCAAATACGCCTATCCCGGGAGCAAGGGACCGATCCGCGTCAAGCTCGCGGCCGACGGCGCCACGGCGGCGACGGTCAGCGTCGAAGACGATGGCATCGGCTATGTCGAGCCCGTCGGCTCGGCCTCGACCGGGCTTGGCCAGCGCATCGTCAAGGCAATGACGGCCAAGCTCAACGGCTCGATCATCCACGACAAAAAACACAAGGGCACGCGCATCGCAGTGTCTTTTGGCCTGGAGGCGAAAAAGTCGACGCCGGACGCCGCCGTAGCAAGCTAAAGCAGCGGCTCAGTGCGCTCTCGGCGCCAGGCGGCTGATCAGCGTGCAGACATCGGCCGGGTCATACGGCTTCGACAGAAAAATCGAGCGCGCCACCAGCGGTTGGAGATCCGCCGCGGTGAACCGTCCCGAGGCATAAACGATCGGCAAATCGGGCAGCAAATTGCGCGCCTGCACCGCGAGCTCGGCGCCGTCAATGTCGCCGGGGAGATTGATGTCGGTGAACAACACGTCGACTGCGGCGCCGGATTCCAGATAGCGCAGCGCATCGTCGGCGGTTTCGACCGCGTGGACCGAGAAGCCTTGCTCGGTCAAAGCTTCGCTCACCAGGCCGCTGATCAGTGCTTCGTCTTCGACCAGCAAAATCTTTGTTGCAGGCATCGTGCGTCCCAACACTCTCATCATGGCCCCGCCTCCCCCGTTTTGGCGCCGGCATCGTGCCGGCCTGTCCCCGTCGGACGGGCAACGTGTAGGGACACTTTGTGTTCAAACTTTCCGCAATTTGCAGCCTTCATAGTGACCAGCCGGTTAAGGGCCGCCCTCCCAAATAGCCGCCGGATAGCCTAAATTGCGCGAGTTCCGTCCCGATCTATTGAACTGCATGGCCAACCGCGACACTGCCTTCGTCGAGATCACCCCGGAAGTGCTGCTTAAGGCCTATGCCTGCGGCATTTTTCCGATGGCGGAAAGTGCCGACGATCCGACGCTGTATTGGATCGAACCGGAACAGCGCGGCATCTTTCCGCTCGATGGGTTTCATGTGCCGGCACGGCTGGCGCGCACCGTGCGCTCCGATCGCTTCGGCGTGATGGTTAACCGCGACTTCGACGCAGTGATCGATGGTTGCGCCGCGCCCAGAATCGGCCGGTCGCGGACCTGGATCAACGCCCGAATTCGCAATTTGTACCGCAAGCTTTATGAGCGCGGCGATTGCCATACCGTCGAAGTCTATGACGGCGACCAATTGGTCGGGGGCCTCTATGGCGTTTCGCTCGGCGGTGTTTTTTTTGGCGAAAGCATGTTCCACCGGGCGCGCGACGCCTCCAAAGTTGCGTTGGTTCATCTGGTCGCGCGCCTGAAGGCCGGTGGTTATCGCCTGCTCGATACCCAGTTCGTCACCGACCACTTGCGCACGTTTGGCGCGGTTGAAGTGTCGCGGCGGCAATACCACAAGATGCTGGAGAACGCGCTTGCCGGCGAGGCCGATTTCGCGGCGCTGCCGGTCGACCGGCCGGTCAGCGGCGCGCAGGCGCTCGCAGTGCTGCGGGCCAAATCGCTTTAGCGAAACGGCGACAGAAAATTCGGCGCCGGCTGCGTGGTGCGCCGTTGCGCCGGCGGCCTCGGTGGCGCAGGCTTTGCCGCCGGCTTGGCCTCCGGCTTGGCCGGTTCGGGCGGCACTTCGGCGACGGCCGGCGTCGCGCCTTTGCAGTCAGTGAGCCAGACGTCGTAGATCGGATGCTCGACCGCGTGCAGGCCGGGACTTGCCGCAAACATCCAGCCGGTGAACACCCGTTTCACCTCGCCCTGCAGGGTGACTTCATCGACCGCGACAAAGGCATCCGTGTTCGGCGTCTCGGTCGGCGGGCGCGAATAGCAAGCGCGCGGCGTCACCTGCAATGCGCCGAACTGCACCGTTTCGTTGATGGCGACATCGAAGCTAATGGTGCGGCCGGTAATCTTGTCGAGGCCGGAGAATACCGCGGTCGGATTGACGAGCTTTTTCTCGGGGGGCTGCACGACGATCTCGTCGTCAGGCTGCGGCGCTGTGCTGGCAGGCTGTTGCGGCGGCGGATTGGCGGGCTGCGGCGCGCCGCGCAGTTGGCGTTGGCCGGGTGGCAGTCCGGGCAATGTTTGGGCCGGCGGCGCTGGCACCCCCTGTTGTTGTTCCGGAGCTTGGGGCGCCACTCTCGCGCGCTCGCGGGTGTCGAGCGGAGCGGCCGGCGCGCCCGGTGGCGGCGGCAACGGCTGCGATTGTATTCCCTGACGGCCCGGAGGCGGCAAGGTACCGGGATCGAACCGCGGCGGCGCGTTCCGCCCAGGAAAATTCGGCGGCGGCGCGCCGCGCGGCACGTCGCCCGGCGGCCGCGGCGGTGAATCGCTAAAAATCGAGCCGAACTGGGCAGCCGCCGGCCCGGCGGCAAGCAACATCGCCAGAACAAAAGGTGCGAAAATCAATTTTGCCATCAAACTCAACCAGACTTCGATTGCCGG
>JBPCQM010000199.1:0-12047 GCA_050998115.1 Pseudolabrys sp.
GGATAAAGACGACGAGCGCGTACGGCGGAAACACCGTCACCCGCCAGTCCTTGTGATCCCGGAAACGCATTTCATCGTCGGTAAAGAACTGGTGGTGGTTGAGCGTATGGCGCTCGTAGATTGCGCGCAGGCCCTTGATGTTAATAGGACGATGCATGATGTGTTTGTGCACGAACCATTCGAACCAGTTGGTGAACAGGAACGCGAGCGGAATCGTCAGCCATTCCAGAGCCGTCACGTCATGGATGTGCTCGAGGTAGATGTAGAACGCCGCGGCGCCCATCGCGTAGATGATCACGACATGGATATAGCCGTCGTACCAACCCATGATGCGCGAGCGGTATTCCTTGCGAAATTCGATTTGGCGTGCGGCGATCGTCATGGCCTGGCTCCTCGATTTTGGCTCCTGGCGCCGGCCGGGCCAGCGCTATCTGATATATCACACATCTATCACGAGCCGGCGTCGCGTTCAATCAGGTCGCCGCCGTCCCCGGCGTTCCGGTTCCCTCGATCACGCGGGCTACCATAGGGTCGCGGCGCGCCTCGTCCGGTCTGCCGGCAAAGATAATTTCTCCCCGCTCAAGGACGTAGAGCCGGTCGGCGAAATCAGGCACGTGGTGGATATTGGATTCGGCGATGAAAACCGCATGGCCCGATGCGCGGATTTGGCTCAGACCTTCGAGAATCGAAGGCACGATGGCGGGCGACAGGCCTTCGGTCGGCTCGTCGAGCAGCAGCAGTTTCGGGCCCAGCGCGAGGGCACGCGCGATCGACACCATCTTGCGCTCGCCGCCGGACAACGCCTGGCCGCCGCGGCCGCGGTAGCGCACCAGTTTCGGAAACACCGCATAGGCGTCGGCGATGCGGTGCTCGGCCGGGCGGTCATTGTCGCAGGCCCAGGTCGGCATCGCGATATTCTCGGCGACCGTCAACTCGCCGAATACCTCGCTCTCCTCCGGCGCGAAGCCGAGCCCCATCCGCGCCATCTGGTAGGGACGCAAGCCGCCGAGGTTCACGCCGAGGAAGGCGATGGATCCGGAGACCGCCCGGTGGAAGCCCATGATGGTGCGAAACAACGTGGTCTTGCCGGCGCCATTACGACCGACGATACAGACCAATTCGCCCTTGCCGACGTCGAACGACACGCCACGCAACACGCGGCTGCCCTCGATATCGACGACAAGGTCGCGGCCCGCCAGCATCAGTGACCCCTTCGCTTGCCGATCACGGTTTCGATCAGATGCGGGTCCGCGAAAAACCGGGCGGGCGGCAGGTCGGCCAGCACCTTGCCATCAGCCAGGGCGATGACCCGGTGCGAATAGGCGGCTACCAGGTCCATGTCGTGCTCGACCAGCACGATCCCCCTCACCCCGGCGAGTTTGGCCGCCGCGATCAGCGTTGTCATGATGGTGTGCTTGTCAGCGGTCGAGACCCCGGAGGTCGGCTCGTCGAGCAGGATGACCTGTGGATCGAGCGCGAAGGCCGAGGCGACGTCGAGCAGTTTCTTTTCACCTTGCGGCAGCGCCGCCGCCAAGGTGTCGAGCCGCTGGCGCAGACCGAAAATCCCGGCGACTTCGGCGACTCGATTGTTGACCGATTTATCGCCGGCGAGCGTAGAGAACAAACGCCAGCGCTTTTTCTGCCGTGACACTACCGCGGCGGCGATGGTTTCGGCGACCGTCAGATTCGGAAAAATCTGAATGAGTTGAAACGCGCGGGCCAGACCGCGATCGGCCAGTTCGACCGGGCCGATTCCTGAAATGTCGTCGCCCATGAACAGCACCTCGCCGGAGCTCGGCGCCAGCAGCCCAGTAAACAGGTTGACCAGCGTGGTCTTGCCGGCACCGTTTGGGCCGACCACCGAGACCAACTCACCCTCGCTTACGCTCATGCTGACGCTTTCCAGCGCGACAAACGAGCCGTAACTCTTGCCGACGTTGCGGGTCTCAAGCAGCGACGCGGTCATGCCGGCCTCCGCACCAGCCGGCGCCACATCTTGCGGACAAAACCGGCGATACCTTCCGGCAGGCCGATCACGATCAGCGCCAGAATAGCGCCGAGGATAAAGCGCCAATATTGCGTGAGCGATTGCAACTGGTCCTGCAGAATCGTGAAGGTCAGCGCGCCGATGATCGGGCCGAAGAAATTCGCGAAGCCGCCGAGCACGGCCATGAATACGAGCTGGCCGGATTGCGTCCAATACACCAGTTCCGGATCGGCAAGCCCGACGCGGAAACCAAGGATCGCGCCGCCCGCGGCGCCAAAGGCGGCGGAGATGATGAAGGCGGCAAGCCGCATGCGGTAGACGCGAACGCCGAGATATTCCGCCTTGAGGGCATTGTCGCGGATGGCGCGCAGATGCAGGCCGAACGGCGAGTGCACAACGCGCCACATCACCAGGCCGGCAACGACCAGCAGCGCAAGACAGTAATAATAGAATGGCCCGGCGAGGAATTCGATCTTGTTGTAGTGCGAGAATTCAAGGCCGAGGATCTTCATGCGCGCGACCCGCATGCCGCTATCGCCGCCGGTGACGTAATAGAACTTGAACAGGAAGGAATGAAACAGCATGCCAAACGCCAGCGTCAGCATGCCGAAAAAAATGCCGATATAGCGCACGCAGAGAAGCCCGACCGGCAGCGCCACCGCGGCAGAGCCGACCATCACAGCGAGCAGCACCAATTCGAATGAATTGACGCCGAGCACGCCCGACATCACTGCCGCGCCGTAGGCGCCGAAGCCGAGAAACATCGCGTGGCCGAACGACAGCAAGCCGGTATAGCCGAACAGCAGATTGAACCCGAGCAGCGCGATGGCGTAGCCAAAAAACGGGATCATCAATCCGGCGTAAAAAGGCGGCACCGCCAGCGGCAACAGCGCGAGCGCGCCCGTCCCGGCTACGGCAAACAGCGCCGCCTGTGTGGCCTTCATGCCAATGACCTTCCGAACAAGCCGGCCGGGCGGAAAATCAGCACCGCAATCACGATCACGTAAATCGCCAACACCTCCAGTTCGGGGAAAAACACGATGGAGACCGCACGAATCAGCCCTACGGCGAGCGCGCCGATCAACGCGCCACGCATCGAGCCGAGCCCGCCGATCACGACGACGGCGAAAGCCTCGATGACGAATTCGATCGCCATGTCGAGCGAAGCGGCGGCGGTCGGCACCACCAGCGCGCCCGCCGTGGTGCCGAGCACCGCGCCGAGCGTGAAGACGACCGAGTAGACGCGGCGCACATTGACGCCGAGTGCTTCCGCCATCGCCCGATTTTCCGCCGTGGCGCGCAGCAGGCGGCCATAATTGGTCCGCGCCAGGAACGCGCCGAGCCCGGCGGCGGTCGCAATCGCCGCCGCGATCACCAGAAGATTGTAAACCGGAACGCTGAAGTCGCCGGCACGAATGGTGCCGTAGATCAGATAGGCGCTGTCGAGCGAGCGTGGATTGGCGCCCCAGATGAAACGAAACACGTCCTGGAACATCAGCACCAGCGCGAAGGTCAGCAGCAGCTGAAAGCTTTCGTCGCGGCCGTAAACCATGCGCAAGACTCGCTCGATCGGCGGCCCGATGAAGCCGAGCAGAATTCCTGAGACAATCAGCCCGGGCAAAATCAGCCACGGCGAAACACCGTAGGCGCTTGCGTAGCCGATGAAGGTGATGCCGAAATAAGCGCCGAGCGCGTAGAACGAGCCGCACGCCAGATTGACGATCTTCTGCACGCCGAACACCAATTGCAGTCCGGCGGCGACCAGAAACAAGACGGCGGCGTGAAACACGCCGCCGGCCAGGATATTTGCAAACGCCGACATCCGTATCGCGTTCGCCGATCAGAGCGAGAATTGCGCGGTCTTGATCCACTCCCAAAAATTCGCGCCCGGCGGCTTCTGCAGATTGGCTGAATACATGGTGTCGAAGCCATCCGCCAAGGTGACGAAGTCGTATTTGTTGTTGTGGGTCGAGAAGCCCTGCACGAAAGTCTGATCGGCGATGTGATCCTTGCGCCAGCCGCCTTTGCCGCCGAGGCTTGTGATCTCCAACCCGGGCATCGCCGCGATAATGTCATCCTGCGAGGGCCAACTGCCGTTCTTCGCCTTCATCGCTTTCTCCACCGCTTCCTTGTACGAGGCGATGGCGAAATAGGCGCGGTCGGCTTCCCACTCCGGATAGTCCTTAAATTTATCCTCGTACCACTTGACGAATTCCTTGCCGACGGCGGGGTTGTTCGGATTGTCGAAATACAGCGTGTTGTGACCAACGATCATACCCTCCGGCGTGAATTCCTTTTTCATCAGCGTGTGCTGCCAGCCAGCGGCCGGAAAGACGAGCTTGGTGCCTTCCGTCAAGCCCGCCGCATGCGCCTGCTTCATGAACACCGGCAGATCGGCGAACAGCAATGAGGAGAAGATCAGGTCGGGCTTTGCCGCCTTGAGCGCGGCGACATGGCTGGTGAGGTCCATAGTGCCGACCTTCGGCCACTGCTCCGTGACCACGGTGTGCTCGACACCGAAGCGCTTGAGCACCGCGATGAATGCCGCCATGTTGTTGCGGCCGTAGGAATAGTCCGGGTTGATGCCGGCGACGGTTTTGAACTTACCCTTGAAGTGCTTGATCGTGAGCAGCGAGGCCATCATCGCTTCGCACTCGTTATCGGTCGAGCGGAACAAATATTTCGGATTGGGAATCTTCTCGTCGACGCCGTCTTGCGTCGTGCCGTCCCAATAGATCGTCAACGCGCGGGCTTCCTCCACCACCGGGCCTAGAGCAAGGCCGACACCGCTCGACACCACGCCTTGCACGCAGTCGACCTTTTCCTGCTGCACCAGCTTGCTGAAGCGCTCGATGGTGTCCTTCGGCGTGGATTCCTCCTCTATCACCAGTTCGACCTTGCGGCCCCCGATGCCGCCGCTGGCGTTGAATTTTTCAACAGCCCATTGTGTCGCGCGAATGCCATTTTCGCCGGGCGCCGCCGCGATGCCGGCGCGCGGCGCGAGAATCCCGATTCGCAGCGGCTTGTTCTGCGCAATCGCGGGCCTGAACACTTGACCCGATGCAGCCAAGGCGCCGATGGCGCCGGCGGATGTCAGTAGCTTGCGGCGAGAAATTCTCATTGTGTGCCTCCCTGAAGAGCCCGGTAGCGGGCTCGCGTCTTGTAATTTTGCCGGATGATATATCAGACGCATGTCAGCAACAAGCGCACGCGCCCTCTCCCCAATCGATCGTTGCTACGTCCGGTTTTTGAGGAACGCGTCGAGTTGGTCGCCCGTCAACGTCCAGTCGTTGTCGAGATTGGCGACGACTTCGTTCATGAACGATTCCGACAGCGCAATCGCCCGCTCGCGGCTGCCGGTGTAGTCGTAGAGGATTGCCAGCGCCAATTGCCGCGGGCTCTCGCCGACATAGGTCCACTCGAAGCCGTATTTGGTGAATCGCTGGACCTCGTAGTGCTCGTCCAGCCTCTGGCCGTCGACCGTCACCACCAGGCCGTCGATGCTGCGCTTGCCCTGGAATATTTTCATGATTTTTTCCCTGGCATTACCTCGATACCGTGGCGCGCGTGAAGGTCTCGACGTAGTCCATCAGCTTGTCGCTGGCGCGCGCTGCGGCCTCGCTGTCACCGCGCGCGATCGCCTTGGCCTGATTGGCGTGCAGCCGGGCGCAGAGCGGCAGATCGGCCGCTTCGCGATAGTGCATGTACCAAAAACGGCGCGACAGGCCTTGCAGCAGCTTCATCGAGCGTTCGGCGTAATCATTGTGCGCGGCTTCCAGCATTAAACGATTGAGGCCGCGGTCGAGCCGCATGAAGGCGATGTCGTCATTGCTCCTGGCCGCGCGGTCCATGCCCTGCGCGATATCGAGCAATTGCTCGCGCTGCGGCTTGGTGGCGCGTTCGGCGCCGGCGCGGCTGAGCAATCGTTCAAGCTCGCGGCGCACTTCGAGCACCAGCAACTGGTTGCGCGGATTGATGTCCGACACCAGAATGCCCTTGCGCGGCAGAATGGTCATCAGCCCCTCACGGGCGAGCCGCTGCAAGGCCTCACGGATCGGCGTGCGGCCGATCCTGAAAGTCCCGGACAGAATTTGCTCGGATAACACGTCACCCGGCTTGAGCCGCAGGGTGACGATCTGCTCTTCGATCAGCCGATAGGCCTGCTCGGTCAGCGTTTCATCTCGCGACGCCGCGACAGCCCGCATGGGCTTTGCGGCACCCGGCCGGCGCGCCGCGCTGGACTGGGAGCGCGCCACGTCAGATCTGCTTTCGCTTGGCGACCATCGCCGCAAATTTCTCGTATTCGGCCTGGTTGACCGTGTAGGAATGATCGTCGTCGGGGAACGAGCCGGCTTTGACCTCTTTCACATATTGCTGAATGCCGGTCACCGCGACTTCGGTCAGCTTGGCGAAGCGCTTGGTGAATTTCGGCTTGAAGTCGGTAAAAACGCCGAGCAAATCGTAGCACAGCAGAATCTGGCCATCGCAGCCGGCGCCGGCGCCGATGCCGATGGTCGGGATCGTCAATTGTTCCGAGATTAGCTTGGCGACCGGCGCCGGCACCGCTTCGAATTCCAGCATGAAGCAGCCGGCATCTTCGATCGCCAACGCGTCTTCCAGAATTTTCATCGCGGCGTCGGCGGTGCGCCCCTGGATCTTAAAGCCGCCGAACATCGCAATGGTGTGCGGGGTGAGGCCGATATGCGATGCGGTCGGAATGCCGGCGTCCACCAGCGCCTTGAGGATGTGGGCCTGCGATTTGCCGCCCTGCGGCTTGACCGCGTCGCTCAGCGCTTCCTGCATAAAGCGGGTAGCGTTCACGAGCGCGCGGTCGATGGTGTTGTAGCTCTGGTACGGCATGCAGCCGAGGACAAACGTGTTGGGCGCGCCACGCCGTACCGCCTGCGCGTGCATGATCATCATGTCCATGGTGGCCGGCACGGTATTGCGATGGCCGTGCGCGATCATGGCCAGGCTGTCGCCGACCACGGCAACGTCGACGCCGCCCATCTCCGCCCATTGCGCCGAGGTGTAATCCGGCACCGACATGTAAACCATTTTCTCGCCGGTCTTTTTCGATTCCCGGATTTCCATGATGGTACGCTTCTCGCGCTTGTTCTCAGGTTTTGAGTCTGCCGGTTTGGCTGGAGCGGGCGTGGTTTTCTCTGCTGTCGGCATGTCGGCTCCGATGCCCGGCTTCTTGCGAAAACCGGTGATATATGTCTCGTATGTTACGGACATTGATTTTCGCTGGTCAAGGCGCCGCCCGCGTCTAGCAATACAAACTTGGCGCGGAATGCGTCTTATGCCGAAGGATTGGCTGATACCGCTGGTGCTGTTTGCCGCGCTGGTGCTGACGTTGTCGTTGCACGCCCTGGCGGTCAGCGGGCATTTCCCCGCCGCGCATCGTTCCGCTCCGCTCTCGAGCGGGCCAGGACCGGCTATTCTTTATGGCTCGATGGCGCTGGCGATTGCTTGCGCGCTGATCGGGATCGTATCGGCGGCAAGATTGATCCCGTGGTACGCGTCAATTATCGGCGGCGGCCTCGCCATTTTGGCCGCGCCGCTAGTGCTGCAAAGATTCCCCGACCGCTTTGTCGATGGCCGCGCCGCGTTGATCTGGTTCGCGGCGGTTGGCGCCGGACTGGGCCTGATCTTGTTTTGGATGGCAAACGGTGGCTTTGCTTTGCCATGACCACGGACGCGGGGCGCGACGCCCCAGCAAAGCGCCGCCGCGCGACGACGTGGATCAGGAACAACCCGTATTTGTTGCTGGCACTGGCGTCCTTGTTCTGGTCCGGCAACCATATCGTGGGCCGCGCGATCGGCGGCCATGTTCCGCCGCTCGGCATTTCGACCTTGCGCTGGCTGCTGCCGGCTATCGTGCTCTGGCCGCTGGTGCGCGGCCACATGAGGCACGATTGGCCCCTCATCCGCACACATTGGCGCATCATGCTGTGGCTCGGCGTCACCGGCGGTGCGCTATTCACCGCGTTGCAATATGTCGGCCTGCAATACACCAGCGCCTTGAACGTGTCGGTGCTCAACTCGCTGGTGCCGGTTCTGATCCTGGCGACCGGCGCGCTGGTGTTTCGCGACCGCATCACTCTCATTCAAGTTGGCGGTATCGCCACATCGCTGATCGGGGTGCTCCTTATCGTCGCGCACGGCACGATCGAAACGCTGATGCATCTCTCGTTCAACGCCGGCGATCTGATCATTTTGTTCAACATGACGGTGTTTGCGATCTACGCCGCCTATTTGCGGTTGCGCCCGCAAATTCACTGGCTGAGTTTCATATTCGTATTCGCGGTGATTTCTGCCGCGACGACGATGCCGTTTTTTGTTTGGGAAACGCTGTCCGGCACGACCTTTCATTTCGACGCGACAACCGCTGCCGCGATCGTCTATGTCTCGATTTTTCCCAGCGTGATCGCGTTTGCCGCCTGGAACCGAGGCGTCGAGCTGATCGGCGCCGCCCGCGCCGGTCCGTTTGTGCACCTGGTGCCGATCTATACCGCTGTGCTTGCCTCAACGCTGCTCGGCGAAACGCTGGCGCTCTATCACGTCGCTGGTTTTGTCATGATCCTGGCCGGCGTCTGGCTGGCTTCGACCGCCAAACCGCGCTGAAATCCGGTCCGTTGGCGGCGGCTATTTTTACGTGGTAGCAACTGCCGCGTTGCCAGCCCTTGGAGAGCCGCGTTGAACATCGCCGACCGCCGCACCGCACCCGGCCATCAGACCACCGCGCAGACCGCCGATCTGACGGTGGTTGGCGGCGCCGGCCATGTCGGCATACCGCTGGTGCTGTCGTTCGCGGCAAAGGGCCTGACCGTCAACGTCAACGATATCAATGAGCACACGCTTTCCATTCTCAAGGACGGGCGCGTCCCCTTCATAGAGAACGACGCCCAACCGCTTCTGACCAAGGCGCTTGCCGAAAAACGGCTGTATTTTTCCAGCAAGCCGAGCGAAATTTCGACCAAGGGGCCGGTGATCGTCACCATCGGCACGCCGGTCGACGAGTTCCTCAATCCCGAGCGTGACGTGATCCAGGCTTGCCTCGATCCGTTGCTGCCGCATCTGCGCGACGGTCAGTTGCTGGTGCTGCGCTCGACGCTTTATCCCGGCACCACCGATTGGGTCGGTCGTTATCTGAAGAAACGCGGCCGCAAGATTAAAGTGGCGTTCTGCCCGGAGCGCATCGCGCAGGGTCACGGCATCAGCGAGTTAAGCCGCATGCCGCAACTCGTCAGCGGCATCACGCCCGAAGCGGAACAAGAGGCGGCCGCGCTGTTCGGGTTGATCGTGCCGGAACTCTCGCCGCTCAAACCGATCGAGGCGGAGTTCGCCAAGCTATTTGCCAATGCCTATCGCTACATTGGGTTTGCGGTCACCAATCAGTTCTACCTGATCGCGCAGTCTGCCGGACTTGACTACGGCAAAATCCTCCACGCGATGAAACACAATTATCCGCGCGCGCAATATATTCCGGGACCAGGCTTTGCCGCCGGGCCATGCCTGATGAAAGACACCATGCAACTGCTCGCCTTTGCCCGCAACGAATTCGCGCTCGGCAATGCCGCGATTATGGTCAACGAAGGCTTGCCGCTCCATATCATCGGCGAGTTGCGCCGCAATTACGATCTCGCCGGCATGACGGTCGGCCTGCTCGGCATGGCCTTCAAGGCCGAGAGCGACGACTCGCGCTCTTCCTTGAGCTACAAGTTCAAGAAAAGCCTGTCGCCGCTCGCTCGCGAGGTCCTGACGACCGACCCTTACGTGCTGGACGATCCCGATCTGCTTCCGCTCGACGATGTCATCAAACGCAGCGATCTTCTCATCCTTTGCACGCCGCATCGCGTTTATAAAACGGCGGAGCTCAACGGAAAGCCGATCGTCGATGTGTGGGGATCGCTCGAGAATGCGAATATTATTTCTTAGTCCGCGGCAACCTGCGATTCGGCACCATTGCGCATGACCGATGAATGGCCGAAAATTCGTGCGCGGCGCACCACCACGATTTCTCCGTGGGTGGATATTATTGCGCGCGAAGTGGAATTCGCGCCCGGCGGGCAGACGCAAATCTACCACGCGGTAGGCCAGAACGATTATCTCGCCATCGTGGCGCGCACACCCGACGGCCGTATTCCGGTCGTGCGGCAATACCGGCCGGCCATCGAGGCCTTCGCCTGGGAACTCCCGGCGGGGCTGGTGGAAAGCGGTGAAGACCCAGCTACCGCGGCAGCGCGTGAGTTGCTGGAGGAAACCGGCTACTCCACAAAAGTCATCCACCCGCTCGGGCCGCCAACGGCAGCTTGCACCGGACGACTAAGCAACCACTCCCATTCGTTTTTTGTGGAAACCGGCGAGCTAGCCGGCAGCTTCACGCCAGAGCCGGGCCTGACTGTCGCGCTTAAAACCCCGGCCGAATTGGCCGCGATGATCAAATCAGGCACGTTTAGCCAACAATTGCATCTCGGCGCCTTGATGCTGGCGCAACTGCACTCGTTTCTCACTTTGCCGAAATAGCCGCGGGCGGCAAGACGCCACAGGCGCGCGCGAATGTATCAAGCCACCGGGACAGCCAAATTGCGCCGCGGCGGCGTAGAACGCCATCGACAAGCCCGGGATATCGCCTCTCAATCCACGGCAGCCCCTCATCGCACAGCCACACAAAGCAGATCAGCAGCGTGAATAGCCAAGCGACGAGAAGATAACGGTCGGAATAAATAAAGAACAATGCCGGCGTGTATAGCCCTAGCGTGCCGATGGCGATCAGACGTAGCCAGTTGTCGAAACGCGCAGACATCGTCACTCGGACAATGATGACAAGAGCGACGGCGTACAGCGGGGCCATCGCAAAGGATTCCGAGGGCCCGACTAGCATCAATAAGATTTGCCGCCCGCCCCGCGCGACATTTCCGCTAAAATTAAGATGCAATAGCTCCCACAGAGCCGACCCGTAAGCGTACGGTGGCATGGGCATCGACGCTGGCGCGCTGGTTTGCGTGCTAAACAGCACGAAGGCTCCGCCGTAATACCAGTTGTGCAACGTCGCGCCGAACACCGGCAAAAAGCCGACGCATAAACCGGCGAGCCGCCGGTATTGCAATTGCCACAACGCCGCAAGCCCGGCGCCGCCCAGCAATATGGCGGCACCGATCGCAAGGTTTGGGCGCACAAAGAGTGCCAGTGCAAACAGCAGCCCGGAGCGGAGCGCCGGTCCGAACCGCAAACTTGGACCCGACCGTGCGCAACCGATAAGACCGAGGGTAGCTGCGATAAAAAACACAGCCGCAGCGGGATCGCCATAACCGTGCGCCGCGTGCTTGACGTAAAGATAAAACGTCGATCCGAACAGCGCTCCGATCGGAAATGCAACGAAGATCAAGGTAACGGCAAGCGCCGCGCGCGCCGTCAGGTAACGCCGAAACAAACAAAAGACCAGGAACGGCAGCAACAACAGCAACGAGACGTAACCGAAATAGCTCTCACCGAAGATTAAGTGTTCTACCGCGCGCAGATAGCGCGAACCGGGCGTAAAAACAAAAACCGGTTCGACGCCCTTGAGCGCGCCCACGATATCGCCGTTCAACAATTGCTGCACGATGATTCGCGACCAGCCGTCATAAACCAAACCGTCATCACCGCCGTCGAACGGCCGCAAGCCCCCGAGCAAGGTCGCGTCGTTACCGATCATCACTACGACTGCGAGGCCGATTAGCGTCAATGGCAGCAAAAGGCAGCGGACATTCCACTGCAATAGAATGAAGAGAAGCGCCGCCACAACAACAAAAGCGAGAGCCGGCTTGAAGAACTGACAAAGCCGGACTTTCATCGTCGGCCGCAATGTCATCGCCAGTGGCGATGCCGGTGCAACCGCCATGCCGAAAATCCGCCTGCCAACATCAATCGCAGCAATCGTCTGCTAGGCCGTATCGTCGTGCCACAAGCTCGAAAACTGTCCGTCGGCTACTTCCCACAAGACCTTGCCGCGCCAGCAAAGCTGGCTTCCTACATAGCCGGCCGGAAACCGGTACATCACGAAATGCGGCAT
>JBPCQM010000213.1:0-8960 GCA_050998115.1 Pseudolabrys sp.
TGGCGCTTGGAGACTTGGCGCGCGCGCAAGGGCGTGCGCAGCGATCCGTACAAAGTCTGGCTGTCCGAAATCATGTTGCAGCAGACCGGCGTGAAGACGGTGGCGCCGTATTACGCGCAGTTCCTGAAAAATTGGCCGACGGTAGAAGCACTTGCGGATGCCGAACTCGAAGATGTGTTGCGCGCGTGGGCGGGGCTTGGCTACTACGCGCGCGCGAGAAACCTGCATGCGTGCGCGAAAATGGTGGCGGAAAAGCATGGCGGCAAATTTCCCGCCGACGAAACCGAATTGCTCGATCTGCCCGGCGTCGGCGCATACACCGCCGCCATGATCGCCAGCATCGCCTTTGCTCGGCCGGTTGTAGCGATTGACGGCAACATAGAACGCGTTGTTTCGCGCTTGTTCGCGCTCGAGCGGGCGCTTCCCGCCGCCAAACCGGAAATTCGCCGCCTGACAAACTCAATCGCGCCGCAATCGCGGCACGGTGACTTCGCGCAGGCGATGATGGATCTCGGCTCGTCGATCTGCACGCCAAAGTCGCCGGCCTGCGTGCTGTGTCCCTGGATGAACGACTGCAAGGCGCGAGCGCGTGGCGATCAGGAGACATTTCCGCGCAAGGCGCCCAAGCGCGAAGGCGCGCTGCGCCGCGGCGCCTCGTTCGTCGCGTTGCGGGCGGACGGTTACATTCTGCTGCGCACGCGCGCTTCGAGTGGCCTGCTCGGTGGCATGAGCGAAGTGCCGGGCAGCGAGTGGTCCGCGGACTTCGACCTGAAAAAATCCCGCGCCGCCGCGCCGTCGTTCGAGGCCTTAGTCGAATGGCGTCGCCGCGCCGGCGTCGTCACCCATGTTTTCACGCATTTTCCGCTGGAGTTAACGGTGTTCACCGGCGAGGTGCCGCGCAAGACCGCCGCGCCGAAGGGGATGCGCTGGGTTAAAGTGTCGGATGCCGCCGGGGAGGCCTTGCCGAACGTGATGCGCAAGGTCATTGCTCACGGCATCGACGGATCGGAATTCAGTGCGGATTGGGGAGGGCGTGGTGCAACACGAAAAGAATGAAACCGGTGGCGGCTGGACGCCGAGCCTGCGTTATCCGGACCCAGTGATCAGCACACTCGATGCGCGCTTCAAGAAATATCACCTGCCGCTGTCGAGCGTGGAGCGGCTCTACACCGGCACGCGCTGGGGCGAGGGGCCGGTCTGGTTCGGTGACATGCGCTGCGTGATCTGGAGCGACATCCCGAACAACCGGATGCTGCGCTGGGACGAGGAAACCGGCGCAACTAGCGTATTTCGTAAGCCGTCGAACTACGGCAACGGCAACACGCGCGACCGGGTGGGCCGGCTCGTCACCTGCGAGCATCTCGGCCGCGTGGTGCGCACCGAGATCGACGGCACGATCACCGTGATCGCCGAAAAGTTCGAGGGCAAGCGGCTCAATTCGCCGAACGACATCGTGGTGAAGTCCGACGGCTCGATCTGGTTCACCGATCCGCGCTTCGGCTTGCTCAGCCACTACGAGGGCGACCTGCGCGAGGCCGAATTGCCGATGAACGTCTATCGGGTCGACGGCCAGAGCGGCAAGATCAGCGTGATCGCCGACGACATCAACGCGCCGAACGGGCTCGCCTTCTCGCCCGATGAGAAGAAGCTCTACATCGTGGAGTCGCGCTCCGAGCCACGCAAGATTCTCAGCTATGACGTGGCGGCAAGCGGCGGCAAAATATCGAACCGGAAAGTCCTGATCGACGCCGGCCCGCACGGCACGCCGGACGGCTTCCGCTGCGACATTGAAGGAAACCTGTGGTGCGGCTGGGGCATGACGGCAGAGCTCGATGGCGTTCGCATCTTCTCGCCGCAGGGCGAGCCGATTGGCCACATTTCATTGCCTGAGCGTTGCGCCAATCTTTGCTTCGGCGGCGTCAAGCGCAACCGCTTATTCATGGCGGCGGCGCATTCGCTGTATTCGCTCTACGTCAACACGCAGGGCGCCAAGGGCGGGTGATCATTTCGCCAGTTATTTAGGCGAAATTTATGCGCGATTTCCATATTCAGCGCGCCGCGGCCGGGCTAGGCTATGCGCTCGAACCCTGACGCACAGTGAGGTTGTCATGAAATTTATCTCTTCGGCTGCGATTTTCCTTGTCACCGCATCGGTCTTTGCACTGCCGGCAGCGCCGTCATACGCCGCGACGATGAAAGAGTGCGCGGCGCAATGGGACAAGATGAAGGCTGCGAAGCAGACCGAAGGCAAGAAGTACAGGGAGTTCAGTAAAGAGTGCATGTCGGGCGCCAGCGCCACGCCGGCTGCCGCCCCGGCAACGGCACCGGCGCCCGCCGCAACGGCGAAGCCCGCTACCGCCCCGGCGCCAGCCACGGCCGCGCAGCCAGCGCCGGAGGCCGCGCCGGCGACAGCCGCAAAACCGGCTCCTGCCCAGGCGCCAACGAAAACTGCGGCGCCTGCCACCGGCGGCCGTGCCGGCGAAATCGCGCGTGAACGCGCCTGTGCCGCCGACTGGAAAGCCGATAAGGCGGCCAACAAGACCGCAGGCATGAAATGGCCACAGTATTGGAGTGCGTGTGACAAGCGTAAGAAAGCGGCCGGGATGTAAGCCGGCCTTCACAATCAAATTTCAACGGGAGGATTGAATGAGAAAGCTCATCTACGTAATCGCCGCCGCCGGATTTGTTGCCGCGAGCGGCTACGCCCAGGCTGCATCGTGCAAGGCCGACGCTGCCGAGAAAAAGCTGGCTGGAGCCGCGATGACCAGCTTCATGAAGAAGTGCCAGGCCGATGCGGCGAAGGCATGCGACACACAGGCGGCGGAGAAGAAACTCGCCGGGGCGGCGAAGAGCAGCTTCACCAAGAAGTGCGTCGCCGACGCGGCCGGCGCCTGAGTTCTTGCGCCATTTGACACGCGACGGCCGTCGTCGGGTGTCAAACATCGCTGGGGCGATGGTTTGGCAAGATCATACGGGGTTTTGCGATGGGCCTTTTTGACAATCTGGGCGGCTCGTTAAAGGACGTGCTCGGCAGCGTCGAAGCCGCCGCCGTTCCGGCCTTAATCAGTGCCGTGCTGGCCAAAACCAATCTCGGCGATATGAAAGGCTTGGCCGACAAGCTGCAACAAGGCGGCCTCGGTCCGCAGGTTCAGTCCTGGCTCGGCCAGGGCAGAAATTTGCCGGTCAGCGCGGACCAGTTGCGCGCCGCGCTCGGTAACCAGCAGGTTCAAGAGATCGCGCGCCACTTCAACCTTCCGGTCGACGCGGCGCTCAAGCTCTTGGCCGAACATCTGCCGGCGGCTGTCGATCAAGGCAGCCCGCACGGCACGATTCAGAAAGGCTGAACGTCACACCGACGGAATGCCGGCCTGCGCCGCCAGCATCACCTCCTGCGTTCGCCGCAATTCCCGCGCGCTCATCGGCTTCGGTTTGCGGCTGACCGCCTTGCGATTGATCTTGCGCTTGGCGATGCCGTTGAGCTTCTTGTCGGTCGCCTTTTCCTCTTTCAGGTTGGCGGCGAACAGCTTGCCGACATCGCCACGGCCGAGCGCCTTGGCCCAGGCCACCAGCGTGCCGTAACGGGTGATCTCGTAATGCTCGACCGCCTGCGCGGCGGCGATCAACGCGGCGTTGAGCACCACCTTGTCAGACACCTCGCCGGCAATCTCATTGGCCTCGTCAAGGATGCCGTCGATCGCCGGGCATTTGACGCCCTTCGGCTTCATCTTCAGTTTCTTGAAGGCCTGATTGAGCCGCTTGATATGGCCGCGGGTCTGCCGCAGATGCATCTGGAAGCCTTTTTTTAGCTCGGCGTCGCTGGCCTTCTTGACCATGTCGGGCAGCGCCTTCTCGATCTGGTGCTCGGCGTAATAAATGTCCTCCAGGGTGTGGAGGAATAGATCGTTCATCGTGGCGATATCGGCGGAAAACCAGCCCATGACGCGGCTCCTTATGCCTGGATTGCTTAACTCAATAAGCTTTTGCGGGCGCCCAAGTTCCGGCACACTGGCGGCAGAGCAGGGAGGCCATCCATGAAAATTGAACGGCACGACGTCGCGGCGCGCATGAGCAAGGTGGTGGTGCACGGCGATACCGTCTATCTGGCCGGCATCGTCGCGGAGAATCCCAAGGGGAAATCGACCGGGGAGCAGACCAGGAGCATTTTGTCGCAGATCGACATGTTCCTCGCCAAGGCCGGCACCGACAAGTCGAAGCTGCTGTCGGCCAATATCTGGATCACCGACATGGCGAATTTCGCCGAGATGAACGCGGTGTGGGACGGCTGGGTGTCGGCAGGCAATACGCCGGCCCGCGCCACCGTCGAGGCGAAACTCGCCACGCCGGATTACAAGGTGGAGATCATGGTGGTGGCGGGACGCTGAGTTGCGCGCTACCCTCGTCCCGGTTGAAGCCGGCATTTTTCAGGGAAGGACAAAATGATTATCGCCATCGTGACGTTTGAACTTGGCAAGCCGACATCGCTTGCCGACGCCACCAAGATGTTTCAATCGACCGCGCCACGCTACCAGGGATTGGCCGGCCTGGTGCGCAAGAACTATTTGCTGAGCGAGGACGGACGGCGCGCCGGTGGCGTCTATCTTTGGGAAACGCGGGCCGATGCCGAGCGCGTCTATAACGACGAATGGCGCAAGGTGATGACGGACAAATACGGCGCGCCGCCGCGCGTCGAATATCTGGATTCGCCAGTCATGGTCGATAATCGCCAAGGGAAGATCAGCGTCGCCGCTTGACGCTAATCCATGTCCGCGCGCGCTTCTTCTTTGCGGATTTGGGCGCGCAACTCGTCGATCAGCTGAAGGCCCCTAGGTGTTTCGAGGTGCCAGAAAGTCCAGCCGTTGCAGGCCTCCAGGCCTTGCGCCATCGCGCCCATCTTGTGGATCGAACCGACGCTATCGCCGAATGAGATGGCGCCGTCGGCGCGCACCAGCGCGCGGTGGCGTTTTTTCGAGTCGGTGAGTTTGGCGCCCGGCGAGATCCGACCACGTTCGAACAGCGCATTGAACGGCACGCGCGGCGCCTCGCGCGCGGTCACGAACGGCGCCCAGGTCGGCGCTTCGAGCGGCTTCACCGCCGCGATGCGTTTCTCGGCAGCTTTCGCATAAGACGGATCGCGCTCGATGCCGACATAGCGGCGGCCGAGATGGCGCGCCACAGCGCCGGTGGTGCCGGTGCCATTGAACGGATCGAGCACCAGGTCGTCGGGCCGCGAGCTTGAGAGGATGACGCGCGCCAGCAGCGCTTCGGGCTTTTGGGTCGGATGCAGCTTTTTGCCGTCCTTGCCCTTGAGGCGTTCCTCGCCGGTGCAAAGGGGGAGTGTCCAGTCGGAGCGGACCTGAATGTCTTCGTTGCCGGCTTTCAGCACCTCGTAGTTGAACGTGTAGCCCTTGGCGTTGGCATCGCGGCTCGCCCAGATCATCGTCTCATGCGCATTGGTGAAACGCCGGCCGCGGAAATTCGGCATCGGGTTCGACTTGCGCCAGATCACGTCATTGAGGATCCAGAAGCCGAGATCCTGCATGATCGTGCCGACGCGGAAAATGTTGTGATAGGAGCCGATCACCCAGATGGTGCCGGCCGGCTTCAGCACGCGTTTGGCGGCCTTCAGCCATGAATGGGTGAAATCGTCATAAGCCTTGAAGCTGGCGAATTTGTCCCAGTCGTCGGTGACGGCATCCACCTGGCTGTCGTCGGGACGCTTGAGATCGCCGGCCAATTGGAGGTTGTAGGGAGGATCGGCGAACACCAGATCGACGGAGCTGGCGGGCAGCTTCGACATCTCGGCGACGCAATCGCCGACGAGGATGCGGTGCGGTGTAACTGAAACTCCACGGGGCGCCCTTTGTGAGGGCGCCCCGCGACGCGACACAACCATGACTCAGAACTCTGACTCAGGCGACGCGGTCGGCGACGCGGGACCTACAACCGACAGGCCGCCACTATGGCGGCGCTAGGTGAAAAATTCGTTTATGAATCCAAGGTCTTAGTGGGCAAATTCTGCCTATCCAGCGGTGCGACGCCAGCTATTGCGGACCTTTTCGAACGGTCCTTTGTTGGACGCAGACGGCGCGCATGCGCATGATCGGGAAGTAGGAGAAATTCGATGCGTTGGGATGACTTTCGCCGCAGCGACAATGTCGAGGATTACCGGGGTGGCGATGGCGGCTTTGGTGGTGGTGGTGGTGGTGGCGGCGGTGGTGGCGGTTTTGGGATACCGATCGGCAGCGGCGGGCTCGGGATCGGCACGGTGGTGGTGCTCGGCATCGTTGGCTGGGTGTTCGGCATCGACCCCTCGATCCTGATTGGTGGCGCGGAAATTCTCACCGGCGGGCAGGGCAGCGGCTATCAGCAGCCGTCTCGCCCGAGTCAGCCGACGCGCACCGGAGCGCCGACCGACGAAGCAGGACAATTCGTCTCGGCGGTGCTCGGCAACATCGAGGACACCTGGACTGCGATCTTCCAGGAGCGCGGCGCGCAATACCGCCCGCCCCGGCTGCGGCTGTTCAGCGGCGCGATACAGGGCGGCTGCGGCATGGCGCAGGCGGCAATGGGGCCGTTCTACTGCCCGAATGACAAGCGTATTTATCTCGACACGTCATTCTTCCAGCAAATCGAGCGGCGCTTCCGCGGCTGCTCCGGCAATGCCTGCAAATTTTCGCAGGCTTACGTGATCGCGCACGAAGTCGGCCATCACGTGCAGAACCTGCTCGGCGATTTGCCGAAAGCGCAGCAGGCGCAACAGGCGGCCGGCAGCAAGGCGCAGGCGAACGCGATCCAGGTGCGCGTCGAATTGCAGGCCGACTGCTACGGCGGCGTCTGGGCCAATCGCTCGAATGCCCGCAAGAGTTTCATCGATCCCGGCGACATCGACGCAGCCTTGCAGACCGCAAGCGCGATCGGCGACGACACACTACAAAAACAGACGCAGGGCCGCGTGACGCCGGACTCTTTCACCCACGGCTCGGCGGAACAGCGCAAGCGCTGGTTCACCACCGGCTTTCAGCAGGGCAAGATCGAGGCCTGCGACACCTTCCGCGCGGCAAATTTATAGCTTGTTATCCCTCCCCGCGCTTGCGGGGGGAGGGCAGCCGATTGAGCAAAGCGAAATCGGCGCGGGTGGGAATTCTTCTGGCGAGCCCACCCCGGCTCGCGGAGCCTATCATCGGGCCGCGCTTTGCGCGGACCCGTTGGCTCGCCGATTCTCCCTTGCAGGGAAGGGATATAGGAGAAACGAAATGCCAGGCATCGACGAGTCTCGCGCTTTCGTGCCGCTCAAGATCGCGGTGCTGACGATTTCCGACACCCGCGAACTGGCCGATGATAAATCCGGCACGACGCTGGTTGAACGCATTCGTGCCGCCGGGCACATAGTCGCCGAGCGCGGCATCGTTACCGACGATGTGCAGAAAATCCGCGCGCGCGTCAAAGCCTGGATCGCCGACAAATTGATTGACGTAGTGATCACCACCGGCGGCACCGGTTTTACCGGCCGCGACGTGACGCCGGAGGCGGTCGAGCCGCTGTTCGAGAAGCGGATGGAAGCCTTCTCGTCGATGTTTCTGCTGGTGAGCGAGAGGAAGATCGGCGCCTCGGCGATCCAGACCCGCGCCACCGCCGGCGTCGCCGGCGCCACCTTCATCTTTTGCTTGCCGGGCTCGCCGGGTGCCTGCAAGGACGGCTGGGACGAAATCCTGGCACACCAACTCGACTACCGCCACCGGCCGTGCAATTTCGTCGAGATTTTGCCGCGGCTCGACGAGCACCTGCGACGCGCGAAAGGCGCGACGGCGTAGCATCGCTCATGGCGAGGAGGGCGCAGCGAAGCTGCACGTCTCGGACCATAAGGCCGCCGCTGATAACCGGTTGCGCTATGGGGCCTTCGGCGGCATCGGGATGATCATCGACACACGCCGGCGATATTGCACGTAAGCATCGCCGTGGAATGTCACGAGGTCGCGTTCTTCCAGCAACATGCCGATGATGATGTAGCCGGTTGTCGCGATCGAGAACAGCAAATGGCCCATCGTCATCACCGGCGTCGACCAGAACGCCAGCAGGAAACCGAAATAGATCGGGTGGCGCACAAATCTGTAGAACAGCGGCGTGCGGAAGCTTGGCGACGCTGCGGTCTTGCCGCGAAAATGCGCGAACACCTGTTGCAGCCCGAACAGGTCGAAGTGGTTGATCAGGAACGTGCTGATCAACACGATGCCCCAGCCGAGGAAGAACAACACGAGCAGAATTCCTGCGGCGGTTTGATTGCTCACCGACCAGATCACGCTCGGCAGCGGTTGCCATTGCCAGTACAGCAGGATCAGCACGAGGCTCGAAGCCAGCACATAGGTGCTGCGCTCGATTGCCTCAGGAATGATCTGCGTCCACCAGCGCTTGAACGGCTGGCGCGCCATCACGCTGTGCTGAATGGCGAACAGCCCGAGCAGCAGGACATCGACGATCAAAGCTTGCGTCATCGACCCGGCGGCGCCGGTGTCGATCGATTTTGGAACGAAGATATTGCCGACAAAGCCGATTGCGTAGAGGAACGAAAGCAGAAAAATAACGTAGCAAATTCAGCCGTAAGCTAGTGCAGCCATGGTCGCATCCCCGTTGGCACCTCAGCACAATGCCGTTGCGTTTTTTTGTAGCCTCCCTTTCTCTGTCGTCGGCGAAGCGTATTCAAGTGCCGGGCAGATGCAAGCTGTCGCCACGCAATTTCTACAGCTTGAGGTCCCAGAACTCCGCCACGACGTTCTGGCTCCAACTCCTGCGCTTTTCGGTGCGCGTGAGCTTGAACCCGGCCTTCTCGTAGATGTGGCGCGCCGCGCCGAGGACGCTGTGGGTCCACAGCGTGACGCCGTGGTAGCCGGCCTTGCGCGCGAAGCGCACGCACTCATCGGTGAGCCGCTTGCCGAGGCCGAGCCCACGCGCGCGCGGGTCGACCA
>JBPCQM010000223.1:0-16752 GCA_050998115.1 Pseudolabrys sp.
GGTCAGCACGGCGCATGAAAGTGAGTCGGTCTATATTCCGATCGGCAGCGTCCATCGCCTCGCCGATCGCGGGAATATTCCGCTCGAGTTGATCGAAGTGCAGACCGGCAGCTACCTGGGCGAAGACGACATCGTGCGTCTCGACGACGTCTACCGGCGCGGCAACTAGCCGACCACGATCCGCGGCGCCTGGCGCGGCGCCGCGGCAACGGCGGGCCGGTGGGCCAGGCAACGCTCCGCGATCTCCAGGCTAGCGACGCCTTCCTCGCCGGTCACCGCCGGCTTCTCGCCGGTGCGCACCGCGCTCATGAAAGCCAGCAACTCGGAGCGCAATGGCTCGGCATGCCCGACCGACAGATGGCGCATCGAATAGCTGCCGTCCGGCTGAAAGCCGTAGCACTCGGTCACCTGCCGCGTCAGCAGATCGCCCATCACGTATTTGCCGCGGGTCGCGACCACGACGTTGCGCGCCTTGAACGGCGTCAGCCAGTTGGTGTTGATATGCGCCAGCACGCCGGATGCGGTGCGGAATTGCAGCAACGCGATATCTTCGCGCTCGGCGACCGCGTTCGAAAGCTGGGGCTGCACCTCGACGATTTCCGAATTGGTGAACCAGCGGATCAGATCGATATCATGCACGGCGAGATCGATGACGACGCCGACATTCGACATTCGCGGCGGAAACGGCCCGACCCGGGTAATCGCTATCGAGAGGATGTCTTCGTTGCGCACCGCTTCCCGGATCGCCTCGACGGCCGGATTGAAGCGTTCGACATGGCCGACCATTAAAGTCACGCCGGCACGGCGGGCGGCGGCGATGATGTCACGGCCTTCTTCGATGGTCGAGGCGATCGGCTTCTCGACCATGACGTGGATGCCGCGCGTGATGCAGGCGAGCGCAATTTCGTGATGCAGATGGGT
The DNA here is from genome assembly GCA_050998115.1 of Pseudolabrys sp. GTDB lineage: Bacteria > Pseudomonadota > Alphaproteobacteria > Rhizobiales > Xanthobacteraceae > Pseudolabrys. The sequence continues at coordinate 922 of JBPCQM010000223.1, forward strand.
CGGCGCCGCGATGGTTACCGCGTCGACACCGAGCGCCAGCAATTCTCCGACGTTGGCAACGCCGCCGCACCCCAAGGTTCCGGCGACGAACTCGACCTGCTTGGGGTCTGGATCGGCGACGCCGACCAGGGTCGCGCCCGACAATCCGGCGAAGACCCGGGCGTGGTTGCTGCCCATGATGCCGACGCCGATTACGCCGATGCGTAGAGGCCGCTCGGTATCCGCGCTGCGTGCTTGATCCATCCGATACCGGTTGCGGTTGATGCCAAGTGTCTAGTGTGTGATGCCACGTGGCAGATGCCAGGTGTCCCTAACACGAGGCCCGCCGGCTTGGCGACCATTGGCGCCGAATGCAGCGAACACCTTTTTTTTCAAAGCTTTACAGGTCGAAGACGAGATAACTAACCGGGCCTTGCCGCCAGCCGGTCGTAGAGCGCGACAATGGCTTGACCGATGATGGCGCTGGAGAAATTCTGCTCGACCAGTTGGCGACCCGCGGCGCCGTATTGGCGTCGCAACGCCGGGTCGGACGCGAGACGATCGATCGCGTCGGCCAGCGCCGTTGGATCGTCCGGCGGCACCAGGATCGCATTCAGGCCGGCGCGCGCAACCTCGCGGCAGCCGGAGACGTCGGTCGCCACAATCGGCCGGCCGCACGCGGCGGCTTCGAGCAGACTGAGTGGCAGGCCCTCGCGGCGCGACGGCAGCACCGCGATGTGCGCCTGACGCCAGACCTCCCCGACATCGGCGTGGCCGAGCAAAGTCACCCCTTTGACGTGCCGCCAGCTCTCGATTTCGGCCTTCGGTATCGAGCCCGGATTGGCCGGATCGGCCTCACCTGCGATTAATAGATGGATGCCGCGCCCCCGCGCGATCAGCAATTTGCAGGCGGCGATCAGAGTTCGCAGCCCTTTGTCATCGAGCAGGCGGCCGACAAACGCAGCGGTAATCGGACCCGCCGGCTCCGGAAGCAGCATGAATTTTTTGGTATCGACGCCCGAGCCCGGGATGAGGAAGATTTTTTCGCGCGCGGCGCCCAGATTTAGCGCAACCTCGCGGTCGTCGGGATTCTGCACCAGAACAAACGAATTTTTCCGTTTTACCGCGCGACGCAGCAATGCCGCGAGCAACGGCCGTATGGCCTTCGCCTTGAAACGCTTTGAAGTGAAGCCATAGCCGAGGCCGGCCAGCGCGTTGATGCAGACAACAGGCAGGCCGCGCGCGGCCAGCGAGCCAACAACCGTAGGCTGCATAGCGACGTGATGCGCGAGCGCCGGGCGCAGTTCACGGTAAATCGCGCGCACCTGGGCGACGATTGACAGCAGGTTTCGTGGATTGAGACTGCCCCGGCGCCAGCGCAGCGGGTGCAAGTGAAATCCCCCGGCCTCGATCGCCGCGCCGCCCCGGCTGACATTGGTGAGAACGTGAACTTCGTAACCGGCCTGGAGCGCCGCCCGCGCCATCGGCAGCCGGTGCGACAGGAAGTACCAGTCTTCCGTAACGAGGAAGGCCAGGATTTGCCGTGAGCCCGCCGGCGAGATCATGGTCACCGCTCGGACGCGGGCGAATTGGGTATCCGCCGCATCATTGCGCCTGCGACGCCAACGCCGACCACATAGACCCAGCCCTGCACGAAATCGGACAGATGGCTATTGAACAGCGAGCCGACGATATTCTGAACCACCACGACCAGACCGATCCACGGCGCCAGGCCTTCGCCGCGAAACAGCAGAACGTGGGCGATCCACATTGCCCACAACACCACAACACCAACCAGCCCTAGCTGAATGGCGATTACAAATGTCTGGTTGTGCGGATTGGTGCTGGCGACCGCCGTTACACCGGAGCCATGCGCCGCTTCGCGGAAGAGTTTGGGGATGGTTCCGGTACCATGGCCGATCAATGGCGCGGCCCGAACAAATGCGATCGATTTTTTCCAGAACTCAAGGCGTTCGCCGCTGGAGGTTCTTTTATTGGTCAATTCATAGGAGTGTAGTTCCGTGCTGATCCTCAGCACCCGTTCGCGCAGTACGGGAGACGACGCCCACACCGCGGCCGCCAACACGGCGCCGGCGGCGAGCAGCAGCAGACTGCCGCGCAGGCTCAAGCGCCGCACGCCGAACAGCACCAGCAAAACCGGAATCACCACCAGCGAGGTGCGCGCGGTCCCGACAAAGAAAATGTCCGCGAGGAAACCGAGCGCCAAAAGCCCCGCCCCGGCCGCTACGGTGTATCGCCGGCGCTCGATCATATCGGCGACGATCCACAGCAGCGGAAAGACGCAGGTGACAAACTCGCCGCTTTGCGTTTCGAGGTTGCGGGTGACGGCTCCGACATGCGCGTGCGGCAGCAGCCCGGGCCAAAGCCAATGCACCCATGAGGCGGCCATCAATATCGCGCAAGATGTCAGGTAGCCGCCGAATACTGCCGTGCCGCCACCCGACTGGCGGAAATACGCAAGCAGCAAAGGCAGCAGCAAAAGCTTGGCGAAGGCGTCGACGCCGTGGAATTTCTCCGGCCAAGAAACATCGGCCCACAGCATGCCGGCGGCGCCGAGCAGCGCCAGCAATACCGGCAATCCGCCGGCTGCCGTTGTCAGTTCACACCGCAGGTCCGACAGCGACAGCAGTGGAAGGATCGTGAATAGCCACAGCACCGCCAGGATCGCCGTCGCCGAGGTCGACCACGGCATGACGACTGCGAGCGCCACCGCAAGCCCGTCGGCGATCCGGAACCAGCGTTCATAAGATTTGCTGCCGATTATTGCATTCATCGGTTCAACCGCTCCGCCGCATCCCTCATCGAGGCAAGCAGCACATCGCGAAACGCCTCCCGCGTCCAGTTTGGCGCCTCCGCACGTATCGCCGCTTGCCATCGCGCCATTTCCTGTTGGGACGCGTGCGCTGCCCGTTCAATAGCGTGCCGGAGCGCGGTGACGTCGCCGGGCTGGAACAGAATTCCGAGGGCGCGCTCGCGGGTAAGCCAGCCGAGCAGTTCCTCATCCGATACGATCACGGGCAGGCCGGCGCCGATCGCGCGCACCAACACCCCGCTGATGCCGAAGTGTTTGAGGTACGGCAGCAGCACGAAATCGCTCGCGGCAAATAGGCTCTTTTCTTCTTCATTGGTGACGTAGCGGTTGATGACACGGGCGCGCCCCTGCGCGGCCAATTGCTCCAGCCCTTGCACCACCTCATGATCGCCCGCGTGCTTGCCGGCGCACAGCAAAAATGCCGGCGTGTCCCCCGCCATCGTCAGCATCGCCCGTACCGCCAGCGCCAAGCCTTTGCGGCGGTAGCCCGCGCCGTAAAATAGAAAAACCCGGCGGTCCTCCGGTAGATCAAATTGGCGCCGCGCTGCGCCTTGATTCTCGGTAAAACCTGCCGGGAAAAAATCCGGCAGGAAAGCTACCGGGGCGTCAGGTTCGCGCATTTTGAATTGCGCCTGCAAATGCGGATCGAGCAGCAGCAAATGGCTGAAATATCCGCCGCGCCACAATCGCGAAAATCCGATGGCCTTGACATGCAAATTCGGCGAAAGGCCAAGTTCGCCAAGAAATCGGGGCCGATGATAGATTCCCGCGAGCCGCCCGCGCAGTTGCTCCGGCAGCATCAAACCAAACGCCGCGCGACGCAGCATCGCCGATCCGATCTCGTCGAGATTTGGCAGAAAGGCCAGATCGGCCTGCGCCTGGCTGAACAATGTCGCGATATGTCCAATGCTCGCGCTACCGCTCGGTCCTTTGGAGGCCGAAACGACCGAGACACGCTCCAGAACATCCGGCATCGCCGCGCGAATCTGGGCGAAAGGCTCAGCTCTCGTATCGACCGCCAGCGTCAGCCGGTAGCCGGCCGCGACAAGCTCCTCGGTGATGATTTTGAGATAACCGAGGTGGTGACCTTCGAGCCGCGGCTCAAAAACAAAAATATGGAGTGGCCGCCCGCAGCGCGTTTCAGCCATAGCCGCGTCCCCGCAGCCACGCCTTCATGTAGCGATAATAGCTGCCCTCGGCGATCGCCACCGCCAGCAAAAAACCCTCGCGCCCGTCGAGAAATCCGGCGCGCAGCACATAGGCTTTGAAGAACGCGTAAAGCCCGTGGGTGATTCCCGTCGTGAAGGAAGGCCGCCGGCCCGCAGCAACGATCATTTTGGCGCTGGCGGTCGAGTAGCGATCCATGCGCGACAGCGCGTCTTCAATGCGCAGGACGGGGAAATGATCGAGCGGCGTCACGAACTTCGCGACAAGACCGTCGCAAATGGGGCGCGGGTGGACGATGTCCTCGGTCCAGCGGGCGCGGCCACGCCGCCACAGCCGCAACACATAATCCGGATACCAGCCGGAGTGCCGCATCACCCGGCCGCAAAACCGGGAGAGCCGCGGCATTTCATAGCCATCGGCTTTTCCTTCGCGCATCGCCTGCTGCAATTCGGCGGCGAGCCCGGCACTGACGCGCTCATCGGCGTCGATCGAAAATATCCATTCGCCGGACGCCAGCGACAAAGCATGATTGAATTGCTGGCCAAAGCCTTCGAAGGCGTGAAACGAAACTTGGGCGCCCTTCGCCGCCGCAATCGCGACCGTGTCATCCTCGCTGCCGCTGTCGACGACAATTCGTTCATCGGCGAACGCCACGCTGTCGAGGCATTCCGCGATATTGGCGGCCTCGTTCTTGACGATGATGATAGCGCTCAAGCGCGGCATGAATCACGTTGCATTGCCAGCGATGGCGCGGCCGGTCAATGGCCGCAGGTTTTGCGCTCGCGCCGGTCTTTGAAAGGTTGACGAAGCCGGCGCGATGCGTTGCGCAAAACGCGAAACGGCAAGGCCAAATAATATTTTCGCCAAATTCCGAAGCGATCGCGCCAGCCGGCGCGTGCCGCCGAATCGGCTGGGACGTACCAGCTGTTGAAAACGGCATAGCGGATCAACCGGTAGCCGGCGGTCGTCATGAAACGCAGCTTGTCGCGATTGGCGACGTGATCCTCCAGGAGAATAAGCCGCGGCCGCCAGCGCCGGAAATCGAAACCGCGCAGCGCTTCGAGCTCGTGGCCTTCGATGTCGACCGACAGGAAATCGATCGGCGCCGGCGCCTGCGCTTCAATCAGCATTTCGTCGAGCGTTCTGACCGGAACGCTGATCGTCGCCTCCGGCAGCGCGCCGGGCGACATTTGCGCGCGGTCGAGCGACGACATCGGGCCGGCGACATGGAGCGGCAGCAGGCGGCCGGCATTCTTCGGCGACGAGCACGCCACCGCGAAGACTTTCGCGGTGCGCTGCGACTTTAATTTCTGCGCGAGTTCGGGCTGCGGCTCGACCAATATTCCGGTCCAGCCTGACTGCTCGAGCGCCCAGGTTTGCGATCCCTGTCGCGGCTCGTTGGCGCCGACTTCGACAAAATAGCCTCTGGCCGGACCGAGAAAGTCGCGGACCAGACGATGCTCTTCTTCTTGCGAGATATGGACGGGTGACACGCGCTAACCGCGAGGCTCAGCGCGCTTTGGAACGGGCGCGTTCGACCATATCGCTGGTCGAATGGCCGGGCGCCAGTTTGATCAAGACCACTTCGCCGCCCTGCGCCTCGACGATCTCGCGGCCGATCACCTGGTCGCGCTGGTAGTCGCCACCCTTGACCAGAACATTCGGACGAATGCGCCTGATCAGCTTTTCGGGGGTATCCTCGTCGAACACCACGACCAGATCGACCGCTTCGAGCGCGGCCAGCACTTCGGAACGCGCGTGGATGTTCTGCACCGGGCGGTCCGCGCCCTTGAGGCGCTTGACCGAGGCGTCGCTGTTGAGGCCGACCACCAACCGGTCGCAGGAGGCGCGGGCGCCAGCCAGCACCTTGATATGCCCGGGATGCAGCAGGTCGAAACAGCCGTTGGTGAAGCCAATGCGGAGGCCTTGACGCCGCCATTCGCCCAGCCGCTCGTCGAGTACGGACCAGTCGAATACGATCTTTTCCTCTGGCGCCAACGTCGCCGCCGGCAGAATGCGCGAGCGCAATTCGGCGCTGGAGGCCGTCGCGGTGCCGCGCTTGCCGACCACCACCGCCGCCGCAGCGTTTGCCGCCCGCATCGCCGATTCGAAATCCGCCTTGAGCGACAACATCGCCGCCATCACCGCCACCACGGTATCGCCGGCCCCCGACACATCCCTCACGCGCACCGGATAAGCCGGCACGTGAATCGGCGCGCCTTCCGACACCAGCGTCATGCCGGCTTCGCTCCGGGTCACCAACACCGCCTTGGCGTCGAGCTGCGTGCGCAGACCGGCCGCGGCTTCGGCAATTTCACCGTCGTCGGCGACGGTGCGGTGCGTGGTGTCGGCCAGTTCCTGGCGGTTGGGCGTAATGATCGTGGCGCCGCGATAGACGCTGTAGTCGCGGCCCTTCGGATCGACCACCACCGGCTTGCCGACCTTGTTGGCGGCGTCGATCACGGTACGGATCGCGTCCGGCGTCAGCGCGCCCTTGGCGTAGTCGGACAGCACCACGGCACCCACTTTCGCCATCACATCGCGCACGGTCTTGATCAACGTCGCTTCGGTTTTGGCACTGACAGGCCCCGCGACTTCCCAATCGGCGCGCAACAGATGGGTGGAATAATGCTCCGAAACGAAGCGCACCTTGCGCGTGGTCGGGCGGCCGCTTTCAACAACCAGTCGCGCGTCCATGCGCGGCTCGGCCTTCAAGGCCGAGGCCAGCGCGCGGCCGGCGTCGTCATCGCCTACCACGGCGACGAAAATGCAATGCGCGCCGAGCGAGGTCAGGTTGCGCGCGACATTGCCGGCGCCGCCGACCATCAGTTCGCTGCGCGTGACGGCCAAAACCGGCGCAGGCGCCTCCGGCGAAATACGCGAGACCTCGCCGTAGACGAAATCGTCGAGCATCAGGTCGCCGATGCACAAGATGGTTTGTTGCGCGAGCGCCGAGAGCTGTTTGTCGAAATCGAACATCGGGTTGCCGTGCTCAGTGGTAACGATCGGCGCGGTCGAGATAGCCGGTGACGTATTGCTTGACCGAATCCTCGAGCGGCAGAAAACCGGCATTATAACCGGCGAGCCGCAAGTTTTCGGTGCGAGCCTGCGTGAAATACTGATACTGCCCGCAGATATTCTCCGGCATATCGACATATTCAATGTCGGGCGCGCGCCCCAGCGCGGTGAACATCGCAACGATCATGTCGCGGAAGCTGCGCGCCTTGCCGGTGCCGACGTTGAAAATGCCGTTGACGCCGGTCGCGTCCAGCAACCAGCGCAGCACCGCAATCGCGTCGTCCACGTAGATGAAGTCGCGGCGCTGATCGCCATCCGCGATGCCGGCGCGATGCGACTTGAACAGCCGCACCGGCTTGCCCGCCTTGCCGTCGTCGAACACCCGCGCCAGCACGCTCGCCATCCTTCCCTTGTGATATTCGTTCGGCCCGAACACATTGAAGAACTTCAGACCTGCCCAGTGTGGCGGCAGCGGCGCGTTCTTGGCGAAGCGGTCGGATATTGCCTGATCGAACAGATGCTTGCTCATGCCGTACAAATTCATCGGCTTAAGGTTACGCAATGCCTCGCCCGACCAGTCGTCGTTAAAGCCGTGCGAGCCGTCGCCATAGGTCGCCGCCGACGAGGCGTAGATAAACGGCGTACGATTGGCGGTGCACCAATCGAGCAGCCGCAGCGAAGTGCGGAAGTTGTTCTCCATCACCAGATCGCCGTCGGTCGCCGTGGTGTCGGAAATCGCGCCCATGTGGATGACGGCGTCGAGCTTGCGGCCGTTAAGCCAGCGCATCAGGTCGGCCGGCGGCACGACGTCGGCAAGCTGGCGCTTGGCGAGATTGCGCCATTTGGCGTCATCGGCGCCGAGCAGATCGTTGACGACGATATCGGTGCGGCCGGCTTCGTTGAAGCTGGCGACAACATTCGAACCGATGAAACCGGCGCCGCCGGTGACCAACAGCATGCTGCCCTCGCGGCGGCAAAAATCGAACTTGATCGAATTTCGCCAGCTTTTGCCCCACTCGGACGCGGCGCGCAACTTTGCACAACTTGGCGGCCCGAGAATTTGCGGCATAGTAGCGCAATTGGGGCATAACTCGACATCATGAGCGGCAATTCCAACCTCGCGGCCGGCCCGGCGCTGATCGTCCCGTATATGTGGATCGGTGACTTCGTCCGCTGCCACTCGGTGGTGAGGGTGTTGCGCGCGCAACAGCCGGATCGGCCGGTCGATCTGTTGGCGGCGGCGCTCGTTGCGCCGCTCGCCGACTACATGCCGGGCGTGCGCCGAGCGATCGTCAGCGACCTGCCGCGCCGCCGCATCGCCGTCAAACGCCAGCGTGCGCTCGCCAGCACACTCGCGCGCGAGCGTTATGCGCAAGCGATCATCCTGCCGCGCACCTGGAAATCCGGCATCGCGCCGTTTCTCGCCGGCATCCCGACGCGCACCGGCTTTGCCGGTGAGTTCCGTTTCGGCCTGCTCAACGACGTTCGCTATGGCGAGCGCAAGCTGCCGCGCATGATCGACCAGATGGGCACATTGGCCTTGCCGAAAGACGCCCAGCAGCCCGCCGAGTGGCCGCTGCCCAAGCTCGACGTGCCGGCGCAGCAGGTTGCCGCCTGGCGGGCGTTGCGCGGCCTGGTGCCGGATGGCTCGCCTGTTGTGACGCTGGCGCCAGGCGCGGTCGGCGCCGGCAAGGCATGGCCGCCGCAGCATTACGCCGAACTGGCGCGCGCGTTGATCAAGGCAGGCGCGTCGGTATGGATTGTCGGCGGACCCGGCGAGAGCGCGCTGGCTAGGGAAATTACGAATGCCGGCGGCAAGCGCGTCCACGACTTGACCGGCAACGATCTGCGCAACGCCGTCCTCGCACTCGCCGCCAGCGACGTCGCGGTCACCAATGATTCCGGGCTGATGCATGTGGCGGCCGCGGTCGGCACGCCGACCGTCGCGATTTTTGGGCCGGCCAGTCCCTGGCACTGGAAACCGCTCAAACCGCTGGCCACTATCCTCGAACCGCCGCTTGACGCCACCGCCACCGCGCGGGTGCGCAGCGAAGGCAACCGCGCGGTGCGCCACCGCCGCACCGCCGATGTCCCCGTCGCCACCGTCACCAAAACCGTGCGCGCGGTAATGAAAACCCGCGCCGCCGACCAATAGCGATCATGCGGTTATGCGGCCGAGCGCGGCGACGACTTCAATCGCGCTTGGCATGGCGCCTTTGGCGCCCACCACCTCGAGCAGCCCCGCGCCGACCGGACCGGTGAGCCGCGGTTCGCTGCCGCCGAAGATCGCGACGAGGGGAACGCTAAGCGCGGCGGCGAGATGCAACAGCCCGGTGTCGACGCCAACCACAAACTCGGCGCCGGCGATCAGCCGCGCCACGCCATCTAGCGGCATCCTGTCAGCCACGCGCGCGCGCGGCAGCGCCGCCGCGATCTGCCCGGCTCGCGTGAATTCGGCATCGTTGCCCCATGGCAGAACAAGATCGAGATCGTGGCGTTTCAGCGAACGGCCGAGCTCGGTCCAGGCCGCCAGCGGCCATTCCTTTTCCGGCCGCGCGGTGCCGTGCAGCAGCACGGCGTAGCGCTCGCCACCGGTCCGCAAGCTCTCGCGATCGATCCCGTAATGTGGCGCGCCGTGCGGCTGATATCCGAGCGAAAGCGCCGTCAAAATGCGGTTTCGCTCGATCGCGTGCAGGTCCCGGGATACTGTGTGCCGCACATCGTAGAACGCCGATGCTGCTTTCTCCTTGATGCTGGCGCTGTCGTAACCGTGTTTGCGGCCGCGGGCACGCGAGGCAATCAGCGCGGATTTAAGCAGGCCCTGGGTGTCGATGACCGCATCATATTGGCGCAAGCGAAGCACGCGGTCGGCCGCGGCGATCTGTTGCCAAGTCGCGGGGCTATGGATTTGGCCCAGCCAACGCCGCCATGCGACCGGCAGCACGTCGCCGACCGCAGGATGCAACCGCACCAGCGGCGCATAGGCCTCCTCCACCACCCAAACGAACCGCGCGTCGGGCCGCTGCCGGCGCGCCTCACTGAGCGCCGGCATGTGGTGGATCACATCGCCGAGCGAGGAGGTCTTGATGAAAAGAATACCGGCCATTTCTATTTGAACTTGTCGCTCCCGCCGGGTTCATATACGCGGCGTTAATCATGCCCGCCAGAACCATGGCGCCGTGGACAATGCCATAAGCGGTCTTTCACGGCCGCCTATTAGGGATAGGCAGATTTCGAGGGGACACACATGACGATCCTGGTCACCGGCGGCGCCGGTTATATCGGCAGTCATATGGTGCATGAGCTGTTCGACGCCGGCGAGCCAGTGATGGTGCTCGACAATCTCTCGACCGGGTTTCGCTATCTGCTGCCGAATACGGTGCCGTTGGTCGTCGGCTCAACCGGCGACCGCGAACTGGTGGCGCAACTGATCGCCACCCACCGGATCGACGCCATCATTCATTTCGCCGCCTCGATCGTGGTGCCGGACTCGATCCGCGATCCGCTCGGCTATTACCGCAACAACACGATGAATACCGCCGCGCTGCTCGACGCCGCGGTCGCCGGCGGCGTCAGGCAGGTGATTTTCTCCTCGCCCGCCGCGGTCTATGGCAATCCCGAGCGCGTTCCGGCGCGCGAGTGCGACCCGACCGTTCCGATTTCGCCGTACGGCACCTCGAAGCTGATGTCGGAGATCATGCTGCACGACACCGCGCGCGCGCATGATCTGCGTTTCGTGGTGCTGCGCTATTTCAACGTCGCCGGCGCCGATCCGAAAATGCGCACCGGGCAATCGACGGCCGGCGCCACCCATCTCATCAAGGTCGCGGTCGAAACCGCGCTCGGCAAGCGCGCCAAGATCGACGTGTTCGGCACCGATTATCCGACGCCGGATGGCACTTGCATCCGCGATTACATCCACGTTAGCGACCTGGTGCGCGCGCATTCGTCGGCGCTCGGCTATCTGCGGCGCGGCGGGGCAAGCGCGACATTCAATTGCGGGTACGGTCACGGTCATTCGGTGATCGAAGTGCTGAGCGCGGCGCGACGCGTCAGCGGCCGAAATTTTCCGGTCGAGATTGCCGCCCGCCGTCCCGGTGACCCGGCCGATCTGGTCGCCGATATTTCGCGCATTCACGCAACGCTCGACTGGCGCCCGATCTACGACAACATCGACACCATCATCTCCCACGCTTTCGCGTGGGAACGCCGGCTGGCAAACAAGCGCGAGGCACGCTGACGAACCCAACGCGGCTTTTTCAGCATTTTAGCTTGAAAAAGCCGCATCGGGCGGGCAAGCAACAGCGATTCCCCGCGTTCGCTGCGGCGCCACGCCAGCCGTGCTAAACGCTTGGCAATCGAGCCTGACAGAGCGCGAATGAACGATCATCTACTGCCAGCTTCCGCCGACGAGATTTACGGCACCGTTGCGATGGTGCGCCGCTTGCTGTCTGAGCAAGGCTTGGCGCACTGGAGAAAATACCTGCTGGCTTTCGTGCTGATGGGAATTGCCGCCGCGACCACGGCGCTCACCGCCTACCTGATCGGCCAGGTCGTCAACGAAGCCTATGTCAACCGCAATTTTGCCGGCGTGCTGACGCTCGGCATCGCTACGGTGGCGCTGTTCACCGTCAAGGGCCTCGCCAGCTACGGACAGGCGGTGATGCTGTCGCGAATCGGCAATCGCATCGTGGCCCAGAACCAGCGTCAGGTCTTCGCCAAGCTGTTGAACGAAAGCCTCGGCTTCTTTTCGAACCGCCATTCCACCGAATTCATCGCGCGGCTGAGCGCGGGCGCCAACGCGGCGACCAATGTGCTGAACCTGCTTATTACCGCGGTCGGCCGCGATCTGCTGTCGCTGATCGGTCTGGTGATCGTGATGGTGGTGCAGGACCCGGTGATGTCGCTGTTCAGTCTGGTGGTGGCGCCGCCGGCTTTGCTGGTGCTGCGGCAACTCATCCGCCGGATCTACAAGATCGCGCGCAGCCAGTTCCACGGCGGCGCGCAGGTCATCGAGACCATGCAGGAAACACTGCAGGGACTGCGCATCGTCAAGGCGTTCACGCTGGAAGATATCATGCGCGAACGCTTCGACCGCAATATCGCCGTGGTCGAAACCGAGGCGAATAACCTGGCGCGGGTTTCCAATCGCACCAGCCCGCTGATGGAGACGCTGGGCGGCATCGCGATTTCACTCGCCATTGTGTATGGCGGCTGGCGCGTCATCGTCACCGGCGCGACGCCCGGCGAATTCTTTTCCTTCCTCACCGCATTCTTGCTGGCCTATGAGCCGGCCAAACGGCTGGCGCGCCTCAATATCGAGCTTAGCAGCGGGCTGGTCGGGGTGCGCGTGCTGTTCGAAATCCTCGACAGCCCGGCGACCGAGCCGATCGACGACGACAAGCCGGCGCTGCAACCCACCGTCGGGCGAATCGAATTTTCCGCGGTGAATTTCATTTACCGCAGCGACGAGCCGGTATTGGCCGGCATGTCGTTTGTCGCCGAGCCGGGCAAGATGACCGCGCTGGTCGGCCCTTCCGGAGGCGGCAAGTCGACGGTGTTCAACCTGTTGATGCGCTTCTATGACTTGCAGAAAGGGACGATCACCATCGACGGACAGGACATCCGCGAGGTGTCGCGCCGCTCGCTGCGCCGGCAGATCGCCTATGTCGGCCAGGACCCGTTTTTGTTTCGCGGCTCGGTTCTCGAAAACATCGCGTTCGGCAAACCCGGCGCCAGCGAAGCGGAAATCCGGGCGGCGGCGAAGGCCGCCTATGCGCACGACTTTATCCTGTCGTTCCCGCGCGGCTACGAGACTTCCGTCGGCGAATACGGCTTGCAATTGTCGGGCGGCGAGCGCCAGCGCATCGCCATTGCGCGCGCGCTGATCCGCAACGCGCCGATCATCCTGCTCGACGAGGCGACCGCCGCACTCGATTCGGAATCCGAATTGCAGGTCCGCAAAGCGATGGAGCATCTCTGCGAGGGGCGCACCACGCTGGCGATCGCGCACCGGCTGCACACCGTCTCGCATGCCAACCGCATCCACGTGGTGGAGGCCGGACGTATTGTTGAATCGGGCCGGCACGAGGAATTGCTGCACAAGGGCGGACGCTACGCCGCGTTCTTCCGCCTGCAGCTGGTCGAGGATAACGGGGCTCGCCCGCTGGGATCGCGCACCGCCATCGCCTGACCGTTTGACGCGCTCAGCCGCTATGCTAGGTGGCGCACCAGTTCCACAACGCGAGTAGAGAACATGGCTGCCGACTACGTCATCCCGCCCGCGCCGCAACCTGTCATCGCAATTGCCGGCAGCGCCAAGGTTTTCCCGGTGCGCCGCATCTGGTGCGTCGGCCGCAATTATATCGAGCACATCCGCGAAATGGGACAGGACGAGCGCGCGCCGCCATTCTTTTTCGCCAAGCCCGCGGACGCCATCGTGCCGGACGGCGGCACCGTGCCCTACCCGTCGCTGACCAAGGACATGCATCACGAGGTCGAGCTGGTGGTCGCGCTCAAATCGGGCGGCCGCAACATCCCGGTCGCCAAGGCCAATGACTGCATCTACGGCTACGCGGTCGGCATCGACCTCACCCGCCGCGATTTGCAGATCGCCTCGCGCGACGTCAAGCGGCCGTGGGAAGTCGGCAAGGCGTTCGATCATTCGGCGCCGGTCGGCGCGCTACGCCCGGCGTCCGAAATCGGCCACCCGGCCAAGGGCAAGATCACCATCAAGGCCAACGGCCAGGTCAAGCAGGATGGCGACCTCAGCCAGATGATCTGGAACGTGCCAGAAACGATTTCCAAGCTGTCGGAAATGGTGGCGCTTTCGGCCGGCGACATCATCATGACCGGCACGCCCTCGGGGGTCGGCGCGACGGTTGCCGGCGACAAGCTCGAATGCGAGGTCGAGGGCGTCGGCACGCTGACGGTCACCATCGGGCCGCCGGCCAAGTAAGACGGCAGTTCGCTCGGAAATTGCGCCGCCCCGGCCCGGGAACCCGGTCGGGGCTTTGCCGTTAACGGTCTGTAAAAGGGGCGCGCCCACACTGCGGCGTCGCAGCACGCAAGGACCGCAGGGACCAAATCGATGGGCCAATTTCGCGAGCCGCCCCGGCAATTTCCGGCCGACCCGATGGCGATGGCCGAACGGCTGATGGAATTCGCGCCGGCTACCGACACCGAAGCTCTCAAGCTGTTGCGGGCGAGTTTCCCGCAAGCGCCGTTGAGCCTGCGGGTCGCGGCGCTGGCTTATCTGACGCGCAAGAAATATCCCGGCCGCGTTTTGACCCCCGCCGAATAAATTCAAGCTGCCAGCAGCCGTTCGATTGCCGCCGCCGCCGCGAACAGACGGCGGTCCTGCCCGTTGCGCGCCATCAGCATCAGGCCGACCGGCAACCCGCCGCGCCGCGGCAGCGGCAGCGAAATCGAGCACAGATCGAAAAAATTACCGATCGAAGTGTTGCTCAGCAGCAGCGCGTTGTTGCGCGCAAATGCTTCCGGCGCCTGCATCTCGGCGATGGTTGGCGCCACGATCGGCGACGTCGGCATCATCAGCGCTTCGAGCTCGCGCAGCCGCGCGTCCATGGCACCGATCAGTCTCGCGCGCTCGCTCAGCATCCATTGATAGTCGTCGGCGGAAATCTTCATGCCGCGCTCGAACCGCGTGTGAATCTGCGGGTCGATCTCGGCGCCGCGCCGCGCCAGCAGGTCGCGGTGTAGCGCAATGCCTTCGGCCGGCACGATGCCGCCTTTGGCGTTGACGCGCGCCATGTCGTCGAGTTGCGGCAGCGTTTCATTGGTCACGACCGCGCCGGCCTTTCGCAGTAACTCGATCGCCTCGTTCCATTGTGCGGTGACGGTCTCGTCGAGATGGCGCAACGGCGGACCCTCGGCGATGCCAAGCCGCAAGCCCTTGATTTTCAGCGGCGCGACCGGCTGCGGTATTTCGCCGGCGCAGACCGCGTCGGTATCGGCGCATTGCTGCACCGTTTTCGCGAGCGGCCCGACCGAATCCAGCGTGCCGGAAATCGGCACCGCGCCTTCGGTCTTGATGCGTTGCTTGCTCGGCTTCCAGCCGACGATGCCGCACAGCGCGCCCGGCAGCCGGGTCGAGCCGCCGGTGTCGGAGCCGAGCGCGATCTCGCACATGCCATCGGCGACCGCGACCGCGCCGCCCGAAGTCGAGCCGCCCGGCACCTGGCTGCGGTCCGCCGGGTTGCCTGGCGTGCCGAAATGCGGATTGATCCCGACGCCGGAAAACGCGAACTCGACCATGTTGGTCTTGGCGACGATCACGACACCGGCTTCGCGCAGACGCGCCACTACCGGGGCGTCGCGCGCTGCGATTTTGCCGTCGGCGGCGATCGCCTTCGAGCCGGCGCGGGTCACCTCGCCGGCCACGTCGTAGAGGTCCTTGATGGTGAAGATGGCGCCGTCGAGGGGGCCGAGCGATTGGCCAGCGTGCGCGCGGGCGTCGGAAGCTTCGGCCGCCTGGCGCGCGCTATCACGATAGATCGTCAGGCAGGCGCGAACGCCCTCGCCTTTTGGGTCGTCGATGCGCGCTAGCGCCTGATCGAGCCTGTCGGTAGCGGATTTCCTTTGCATGGCTCCATCGTTTTGCATGTGAGGCGAGATTGTCAAATTGGCGATTTCAAAAAGCAGCGGCTCCGATCCATTTCCGCATCTGGTTTCCGTTCATTCCCGCGCACGCGGAAAGGTGGAAAGCCAAAGCACTGGGTCCCCGCTGGAGCCCGTGCTCGGGCCGGCGAAGCCGGACCCGAGTGCGGGGACCAGCGGAAAAGAACGCAGCGGCAACTAATCTTCAAACAGCC
>JBPCQM010000009.1:0-3176 GCA_050998115.1 Pseudolabrys sp.
GGGTGATGGGCCGCACCGACGACATCATCAACGTCGCCGGCCACAGGCTGAGCACTGGCGGTATGGAGGAGGTGCTGGCCAGCCATCCCGACGTCGCCGAATGCGCGGTGCTTGGCATCGCCGACGACCTCAAGGGCGAGGTGCCGTGCGGCTTCATCGTGCTCAAGGCCGGCGTCAACCGGCCGCCCGAGGAGATCGAGAAGGAGATCGTCGCTTTGGTGCGCGACAAGGTCGGCCCGGTGGCGTCGTTCAAGCTGGTCATCACAGTGGCGCGGCTGCCGAAGACGCGTTCCGGTAAAATTTTACGCGGCACCATCAAGAAGATCGCCGACCAGGAGGCGTGGACCATGCCGCCCACCATCGAGGAGCCCAAGGTGCTGGACGAGATCAAGGACGCGCTGGCGGCGAAGGGGTTGGGGATTTAAGCCGTCATGGCGCGGGTGCCGCCGCCGACCGGGCGGCCTCGGGCACATAATGCAGGACGAGAAGCGCGGCGCGCGGGTCGCCGGCCGCAACGCAGCCGTGCAAGTCCGGCACAGAGGCCGAGTAATTGCCTTCCGCTTTCTCGATGACGATCGCGTAGCGCATCACTTCCCCCCCTGCTTCTCCGCATAGGCATCGACCAGCGCGCGGATCATGCGCTGATAGGGCACGTGACGCTGCTTCGCCGCGCGCTTGAAGAAATCGAGGCTGCGGCGCGACAGCGAAATCGTCACCTTCACGTTGTCCTCGCGCAGCACCAACTTATCCGGCGAGGGCAGGAAGTCCTCCACCACGCGCAAGCGCCCGATCTCTCCGGCGCTGTATTTAACGGTTCTGCTGCTCATAGATTCGTTTTCCTTTCCGCCAATAGCCAGGCGCCAAAAATCCGGATTCGGTCGTCACGCCAGGTAAAGCGCACCGTCACTACCGCGCCTTCCACCTTGCCGAAGCAGTAAGAAGTGCTTCTCCGCTCCGCCGTGGCCGAGGTCTTCGGCAATGACGCGGCGCGGGTCGAGGAACGCCCGCTGGGCCAAAGCGAATGAGACGCCATGCTTGGCGCGATTGAGGCGGTCCTTGCGTCGTCCCATTCGAAGCTCGGCTCGGTCATATGGCTATTATACCATATTTTTGTATGGCACAAATCGCGGCGGATTGCCGGGTCAAGCCCGAAAATGACAAGATGGCCGCCATGAAAAGGAATTCGACATGCCATTCTTCCTCTGCACCGCCTGCGGCACGCAATATCCGCCCAGCGCAAAGCCGCCGGCGCAATGCGGGATCTGCGAGGAGGAGCGCCAATATGTGCCGCCCGGCGGCCAAGGTTGGACTACGCTCGAAGCGATGTCCGGCAAATACCGCAATTCGTTTCATCAATACGAGCCGGGCATCACCGGCATCGGCACCGAGCCGCATTTCGCCATCGGTCAGCGCGCTATTCTGGTCCAGACGCCGAACGGCAATGTGCTGTGGGACTGCATTGCGCTGCTCGACGACGCCACCATTTCGCTGATTAAATCGCTTGGCGGGCTTAAGGCCATCGCCATCTCGCACCCGCATTTCTACACCACCAACATGGAATGGAGCCGCGCCTTCGACGCGCCGGTCTATCTGCATGCCGCCGACAAAAAATGGGTGTTCAACCCGCATGACGGCATCAAGTTTTGGGACGGTGAGACGCGCGAGATTTTGCCGGACATCACCTTGATCCGCTGCGGTGGGCATTTTCCCGGCGGCACGGTGTTGCATTGGGCGGAGGGCGCCAACGGCAAGGGTGTCATCTGCTCCGGCGACATTCTTGCCGTCACCACCGACCGCAAATGGATGTCGTTCTTGCGCAGCTATCCGAACTGGATCCCGTGCTCGGCGCGCGAGGTCGAAGGCATCGGCCGCGCCATGGCTCCGTTCGCTTTCGAGACGATCTACGGCCATTATTTCGACCGCGTCATCTTGGCGAATGGCAAAACCGTGTTTGAAAAATCCGTGGCGCGCTATCTCGCCAATCTCGACGGCACCGCGCGTGCCGAGGGCGAGTGATGAGCGGTAGATCCACCTCCGCTAAGGGACCGTCGCGCATCGAGGGCTACGCCATCGTCTCGGAAGACGGCATGCTGGCCGACGCCTCGGGCGTGATGCCGGGTACGCTCAAGTTCGAGGCGGATCAGAAATTCTTTGCTGATAGTCTCGATACCGCGGCAGCCGTCGCGCATGGCGCCCATTCGCACGAGCAGCAGCCGCATTCGCCGGGACGGCCGCGGCTGACGTTGACGCGACGCGTTACGTCGCTGGCGCTCGACTCCAAAAATCCGAAAGGCCTGTTGTGGAATCCGGCCGGCGCCAGCCTGGATGCGGCGTGGGCGGCGTTGAATCTCGACGGCGGAACACTTGGCATTGTCGGCGGCACGCAGGTGTTCGGCCTGTTCCTCGATCGCTACGATGCGTTTTATCTCAGCCGTGCGCAGGGCGTCCGATTGCCGGGCGGCCGTCCGGTGTTTCCCGGCGTGCCGGCTCAAACACCGGAACAGATCATGACGCGGCACGGCCTCAATCCGGGTCCCGTGCAGACACTCGACGCCGCCAAAAACCTGACGATGACAACATGGTCGCGATAATTCGCGCTACCCCGGTGGCTCAACACCGCGTGATGAGCGGCTTGATCGCTGCCGCGGCCGCGCCCACATGGTAAAAAGAGACAGAAAAACACAAAAACTGGAGAGACGCTGATGCGCGGGATTTTGATGACGATGGTTTTGGCGGGGTTTGCCGCCACGGCTTTGCCGCTGGCTTCGCCGGCGCGGGCCGACAACGGCCATGAGCCTTACGCCTGGTGCGCCTACTACAGCGGCAGCCGCAACGGCGGCGGCACCAATTGCGGCTTTGATTCATTCGCGCAATGCCGCGCCACGATATTCGGCGTCGGCGGCACCTGTGAGCAAAACCGCATGTATCACGGATCGCAGCCGGTGCGGCGCGTCGCGCACAGGCGCTACCGCGGCTGAGCCGCGCAGGCACTACCGCGGCTGAGCCACATTAGGTGGTGCTGCCGCGTCTTTGGTCCGCGCGACCACGCGCGAATAGCAACACGGAGACGGACGATGCGAAAGACACTCTTGGTGCTGGCAAGCCTCGCCGCGTTGCCGCTGTTGGCTCCGGCGGAGGCCTCGGCCCGCGAATATCCCTGGTGCGCGATTTATAGC
>JBPCQM010000028.1:0-11372 GCA_050998115.1 Pseudolabrys sp.
CCCTTGCGCTCAGGCGGCAGTTCAGCCCATCCTCGTGGTGAAATCAAACCGAGCCCAGCGGGAAAGCAGCATGGCGAAGAAATCCAAAACTCCTGCCCCGCGCGGCAAGACGCTGCGCTCGCAGCTCTGGTTCGACAATCCGGAAAATCCGGGCATGACCGCGCTCTATCTCGAGCGCTATCTCCATTACGGCCTGACCAAGAATGAGTTGACTTCGGGCAAGCCGATCATCGGCATCGCGCAGACCGGCTCGGACCTGTCGCCGTGCAACCGCCATCATCTCGAATTGGCCAAGCGCGTGCGCGAAGGCATCGCGGCGGCGGGCGGCGTCGCCTTCGAATTTCCGTGCCATCCGATTCAGGAAACCGGTAAGCGTCCAACCGCGGCGCTCGACCGCAATCTTGCTTATCTGAGCCTGGTCGAAGTGCTGTACGGCTATCCGCTCGACGGCGTGGTGCTGACCACCGGCTGCGACAAGACGACGCCGGCTTGCCTGATGGCGGCGGCGAGCGTCAACATTCCGGCGATTGTTTTATCCGGCGGGCCGATGCTCAACGGCTGGTGGAAGGGCGAGCGCGCCGGCTCCGGCACAGTGGTGTGGAAAGCGCGCGAAGAGCACGCCGCCGGCAAGATCGACTACAAGGAATTCCTCGATGCCGTGACGTCGTCGGCCCCGTCGCCCGGGCACTGCAACACCATGGGCACCGCCTCGACCATGAATGCGCTGGCCGAGGCGCTCGGCATGTCGCTGCCGGGCTGCGCCGCGATCCCGGCGCCTTATCGCGAGCGCGCGCAATATGCCTATGATACCGGCGTGCGCGCGGTCGAGATCGTGCTCGAAGACTTGAAGCCGAGCGACATTCTCACCCGCAAGGCGTTCGAGAACGCCATTGTCGCCAATTCGGCAATCGGCGGTTCGACCAATGCGCCGATCCACATCAACGCCATCGCGCGTCATATCGGCGTCAAGCTGTCGATCGAAGATTGGGAAAAGATCGGCTACGACGTGCCGCTGCTGGTCAACATGCAGCCGGCGGGCAAATACCTCGGCGAAGAATATTATCGCGCCGGCGGCCTGCCGGCGGTGATGCGCATGTTGTTCGAGGAGGGCAAGGGCCACCCCGAGGCGCGCACCATCAACGGCAAGACGTTTGGCGACAATGTGCGCAAGGCAGAAGTGTCGGACGACGACGTGATCTGGCCTTACGATCAGCCGATGAAGAAACAAGCCGGTTTCAAAGTGCTTTCCGGCAATCTGTTCGACTCGGCGATCATGAAGACCAGCGTGATCTCCGACGAGTTCCGCGAGCGCTATCTGTCAAACCCGGACGATCCGGAAGCGTTCGAGGGCCGCGCCATGGTGTTCGAAGGGCCGGAGGACTACCACCGCCGCATCGAGGATCCGAAACTCAAGATCGACGCCAACACCATGTTGTTCGTGCGCGGCGTCGGCCCGATCGGCTATCCCGGCTCGGCCGAAGTCGTGAACATGCAGCCGCCGGCAGTCCTCATCAAGCAGGGCATCACGTCGTTGCCTTGCATCGGCGACGGCCGGCAGTCCGGCACGTCAGGCTCGCCCTCGATCCTCAACGCGTCGCCAGAAGCGGCGGCGAACGGCGGCCTTGCCATCCTGAGAACAGGAGACCGCGTGCGCATCGATCTGCGCAAAGGCACCGCCGACATCCTGATCTCGAAGGCGGAATATTCGCGCCGCATGAAAGCGCTGATGAAGCGCGGCGGCTTCAAATATGCCGAACATCAGACGCCGTGGCAGGAAATCCAGCGCGACATGGTCGATCAACTCGGCGGCGGCATGGTGCTCAAGCCGGCGGTGAAGTACCAGCGCATCGCGCAGAAGAGCATTCCCCGCGACAATCACTAAACTTGAATCAGGAGAGTTGCGTCATGAGTGGTCGATTGAAAGGCAAGATCGCGTTCGTCACAGCGGCGGGGCAGGGCATCGGGCGCGCGATTGCCGAGGCGTTCGTCGCCGAAGGCGCCACGGTGATTGCTACCGATCTCGACGCCGTCAAGCTCAAGGGCCTGAAAAAAGCAAAATTATATTCGCTTGACGTGCGCTCAACCGAGAAGGTCAACGCGCTGGCGAAAACCGTGCTGAAGGAGTTAGGCACGCCGGACATTCTCATGAACTGCGCCGGCTATGTGCATCAGGGCAGCGTGCTCGATTGCTCGGAAGCCGATTGGGACTTTTCTTTCGACCTCAACGTGAAGTCAATCCATCGCGTGCTGCGCGCATTTTTGCCGGCCATGCTGAAGAACGGCGGTGGTTCGATCATCAACATCGCATCGGTGGCGTCGTCGGTGCGGGGTCTGCCGAACCGCTACGTCTATGGCGCCAGCAAGGCGGCGATCATCGGCCTGACCAAGGCGGTGGCCGCCGACTTCATCCGCAAGGGCGTCCGCTGTAACGCGATTTGCCCCGGCACCATCCAGTCGCCCTCGCTCAATGACCGCATTTCGACCAATGCCAAAAAGACCGGCAAGTCGCTCAAGGCGGTGCGGCAAGATTTCATCGATCGTCAGCCGATCGGGCGGCTGGGCACGCCGGAGGAGATCGCGAATGGCGCGGTTTGGCTCGCTTCCGACGACTCCAGCTACTACACCGGGCAGACCATGCAGATCGACGGCGGCATGACGATGTAGCCGCGGTGGCCGGAGCCGCTAAAAGCCCAATAGTGAAGCGGCTTTCTTGCCGCCACTACCAAGGTCTACGCGCGGCTTGAGTCATATGATGACATGATAAATACTCTCACCTGATGAAACCGGTCTCCGGTCGCGGAGGTGGCGGTAAGCTAACAACGACACAAAATGAAACGGGAGGGAAGCTTGACGAAATCGACGATCCGATACCTTGCGCTTGCGACGGCCGCGGTCTGCGGCCTGTTGTTCTCGGGCGCCGCCAACGCCCAAGACAAAATTACGGTGTTCTGGAACAAGGGATTTTACAAAGCCGAGGACGACGCGCTGTTTGCCGCGGTGAAAAAATATGAGGAGAAGACCAAGACCAAGGTCGATCTATCGCAATATTCGCCGCAGGACATGATCCCGAAGACTGTCGCCGCGATGGACTCCGGTACGCCGCCGGACGTGGCCTATGGCGACGTCTATGACTTCCAGGTCGCGGCCAAATGGGCTTTCGAGGGCAAGCTCGAGGACATTTCCGACGTCATCAATCCGATCAAGGGACAGTTCGCGCCCAACACTGCCGAGACGACGTTTCTCTACAACGACAAGACCAAAAAGAAAGCCTACTACGCCTTCCCGCTGAAGCAGCAGACCATGCACATCCAGTATTGGATCGACATGCTGGCCCAAGCGGGATTCAAGGAATCCGATATCCCGACCACCTGGAAAGAATACTGGTCGTTCTGGTGCGACAAGGTGCAGCCGGCAAGCCGCAAGGCGACCGGCCAGCGCGTGTTCGGCATCGGTCAGCCGCTCGGCGTCGATTCCTCGGACTCGTTCTATTCGTTCCTGACCTTCATGGACGCCTATGACGTCAAGCTGGTCGACGATAGCGGCAAGCTGCTGGTGGACGATCCGAAGGTGAAGCAGGGCCTAGTCAACGCGTTGAATGACTACACGGTAATTTACACCAAGGGCTGCACGCCGCCGTCCTCGACAAGCTGGAAGGATCCCGACAACAACGTGGCCTTCCACAACAAGACGACGGTGATGACCCACAATGCGACGATTTCGATTGCGGCAAAGTGGCTCGACGACGAGAACAACACGACTGCGACGCCGGAAGTTCGCGCCGCGGGCAAGAAGGCCTACGAAGAGCAGATCGCCACCGCCGGCTTTCCCAAGAAGCCAAGCGGGCAGCCGATGATCTATCGCTCGGCCGTCAAGGTTGGCGTGATCTTCGCCGACTCCAAGAACAAGGCGAAGGCCAAGGACTTCGTGAAGTTCATGATGCAGGAAGAAAACCTGACGCCGCTCGTCGAAGGCTCGCTCGGGCGCTGGTTCCCGGTCACCAAGCAGGGGCAGGACTCGAAATTCTGGCAAGCCGACCGTCACCGCAAGGCGGTCTACAACCAGTTCAAGGCCGGCACGACGGCGTTCGAGTTCACCAAAAACTACAAGTTCACGGTTCTCAACAACGAGAACGTGTGGATGAAGGCGGCCAACCGCGTTCTCAACGACAAGATCCCGGTCGACAAGGCGGTCGACGAAATGATCGCTCGCATCAAGCAAGTCGCGGGTTAGCTCGAAACCGGAGCCGGCGGCCCAACCGGGCGGCCGGCTCCAACCTTTCCGGTCTCTCTATGGCATCGGCAATCACAGTCACCGGTTCGGGCGGCGCCATTTCAAAGGACGCTGGCGGACGCTGGCTGACGCCGTGGCAGACCTGGGGCCTTATCCTGCTCGCCCCCTATATCGTGATCTTTCTGTTGTTCGTCATCTATCCGGTCGGATACGGCTTCTGGATCGCGCGCCATCCGCACAGCTATGTCGAGTTGATCAACGACCCGATCTTCGCGCGATCGGCGGTCAACACCGCGATATTCCTGATCGTCGGCATCAACATCAAGATGGCGGTCGCGCTCCTGCTGTCGGGCTTCTTCATTCAAGCGCGAACCTGGATCAAATGGCTGTCGGTCATTTTCATCCTGCCGTGGGCGGTGCCGTCGATTCCCACCATCCTTTCGTTGCGCTTCATGCTCAATCCGGAATGGGGCATCGTCAATTCGCTGATCTTCCGGCTGACCGGCGAAGACGGCCCAAATTGGTTGAACAATCCGGTTATCGCGCTGTCGATGGCGATGGCCGTTCATATCTGGAAATCGCTGCCGTTCTGGACGCTGATTCTGATCGCGGGGCGGCTTGCGATTCCAAGCGACCTTTATGAGGCGGCCTCGGTCGATGGCGCCACCAATCTGCAAAAGTTCAAATTCGTGACCTGGCCGTCGCTGCGCACGCTCTATCTCACCTGCACCATCCTTTCGATCATCTGGACGCTGGGTGACTTCAACAGCGTCTATCTTCTCACCGGCGGCGGGCCGGCGGATCTGACGCATGTGCTGGCAACGCTCGGCATTCGCTATCTGCGGCTCGACCAGGTCGACCTGTCGATGGCGGCGATCGTGATTGCGCTGCCATTCGTCTTGCCGCTGGTCTATTTCATGATGAAGCGGTTGGCGAAATGAGGCTGCCGTCGCTTCGTGAAGCCACCACCGAGGCAAAGCTGCTGCTGATCGGCATCCCGGTGCTGATCTGGACGCTGCTGCCGATCTATCATCTGTTCTTGTTTGCAATATCGCCGAAGGATTCGGCGTTTTCCGGCAAGCTATGGCCGGATCATCCGACGCTGCATAATTTCGAGGTGGTGTTCAAACAGGAGCACTATTACCTCCATCATTTCTGGCAGCAGCTTTGGAACTCGCTGGTGATCGCGGTCGCGACCGGGGCGATCACGTTGCTGGTGGCGACCGGAGCGGCCTTCGCGATCAGCCGCCTCAAGGTGAAGGGCGGGCGGCTGGTGATGAATATGGCGCTGTTCACCTATTTCATCCCGGCGGCGTTCCTCGCGGTTCCGATGTATCGCACGATGGGCTTGTACGGGCTGCTCAACAACCAGTGGGCGCTGATACTCGCGATGGTCACTATCGCCGTGCCCTATTCGATCTGGGTGCTTAAGCAGGCGTCGGACAATTTGCCGGTGGAACTCGACGAGGCCGCGATCATGGACGGCGCTTCACCGGTTCAGTTGTTCATGTTGGTTTACATCCCGCTGATGGCGCCGGCGCTGGTCGCGATCGGCACTTACGCCCTGCTGCTGTCGTGGAACGAGTATCTCTACGCGTTCCTGTTGCTGTCGAAAGACACCGACGTGACGCTGCCGGTTGGTCTCGGAAACTTTCTGGCGGCGGATGACTCGCCTTGGGAACTACTGATGACGACCGGCCTGATTTACGCGTTGCCGCCGGCGGCGATTTACTACGCTTTCCGGCGCTATATGGTGTCGGGCTTGACCGCGGGCGCCGTGAAAAATTAAGGCGCGCGACATGGCAAAGAACCGCATCCGGCGCCGCGCCATCTTTTCTATATGGTAGACTGGGATAGCACTTGATTTAATGACGTGCACTGCAACAGTATCTCCGGCATAAAAACGACTGGAACTACTCGCGCCAAGACCAGAAAATGGCCCACGCGCGGCAGTAGGGGAGGAATAAGGCATGGCTTCGGTCGCGATCCGCGACGTACGGAAGACATTTGGCACGACGACCGTCATTCACGGCGTGGATGTAACGATCCGCGCCGGTGAATTCGTCGTGCTGGTCGGGCCGTCGGGATGTGGCAAGTCCACCTTGCTGCGGATGATCGCCGGGCTGGAAAATATAACGGCAGGCGAAATCAAGATCGGCGATCGCGTGGTCAACAACCTGCCGCCGAAAGAGCGCGACATCGCGATGGTGTTCCAGAACTACGCGCTCTATCCGCATATGACGGTCGCGGCGGACATGGCGTTTTCGATGAAACTGCGCGGCGCGCCGCAGCAGGAGATCGACACGCGCGTCAGCCGCGCCGCCGAAATCCTCGGCTTAGGGCCTTACCTCGAGCGCTTTCCGCGCCAATTGTCGGGCGGGCAACGCCAACGCGTCGCCATGGGCCGCGCCATTGTGCGCGATCCACAGGTGTTCCTGTTCGACGAGCCGCTGTCCAACCTCGACGCCAAGCTGCGTGTGCAGATGCGCACCGAAATCAAGGAACTGCATCAGCGCCTCAAGACCACGACCGTCTACGTCACCCACGACCAGATCGAAGCCATGACCATGGCCGACAAGATCGTGGTGATGCACGACGGCCTGGTTGAGCAGGTCGGCACGCCGCTCGAACTTTACGACAATCCGGCCAACCAGTTCGTCGCCGGATTCATCGGATCGCCGGCGATGAATTTCCTGAAGGGCAAGGTCAAATCGAACGGCAGTGCCGGTTTCGAGGGCCCGAATGGCGTCAAGCTGCCGCTCTCGGCGGTGCCGGCCAGTTCCGACGGCCGTCCGGCTGTCTACGGCATCCGCCCCGAGCACTTCACCATCGCTGACGACGGCGCGGAAGCGGAGATTGTCGTGGTGGAGCCGACCGGTTCGGAAACCCAGGTGTTCGCCAAGCTTGGCGGCGAGGAAATTGTCGCTGTGTTTCGCGAGCGTCATCAATTCAGGCCGGGCGAAAAGATCCGGCTCAAACCAGATCCGCGGCTCGTGCATCTGTTCGACGAGGCGACGGGGAAGCGTCTCAACGGCTAACAAACACCAATGGAGGAAAGACAATGAATGACTTTACCCGCCGCGCCCTCGTCAAGGGCGGCACGGCATTGGGCGCCGCCACCGCACTGAGCGGCCCGGCATTGCTCGACTGGGCGAAAGCCTGGGCGCAAAACGCGCAGTGGAAGCCTGAAAAGAACGCCAAGCTCTCGATGCTGCGCTGGAAGTACTTCGTCCAGGCGGAAGACGACGCGTTCGTCAAACTGATCGACGCTTTCACCAAAGCGACCGGGGTTAAGGTCGACATCGCGCGCGAATCGTATGAGGACGTGCAGCCGAAGGCGTCGGTTGCCGCTAACACCGGCACCGGCCCGGATTTGTTCTGGGGCCTCTACTCACTGCCACACCTGTTTCCGCAAAAGTGCATGGACGTCACCGACGTCGCCGACTATCTCGGCAAGAAATACGGTGGCTGGGTCGACAGCGCGGTGAAGTACGGTAAGAGCGGCAACAAGTGGATTTGCGTACCGATCTGCTATTCGGGCGCGCTGATGAACTACCGCATCGAGGCGTCGAAAAAGGCCGGCTTCTCCAAGTTTCCGGACAAGCTGGATGCCTTCCTCGAATACACCAAGGCGATGAAGGCGCAGAACACGCCGGGTGGTTTCGCGCTCGGCCACGCCTCCGGTGACGGCAACAGTTGGGTGCACTGGTGCCTGTGGTCGAATGGCGGCAACGCCGTCGACAAGAGCGACAAGGTCATCATCAACTCGCCCGAAACTGCCAAGGCGCTGGAATACGCCAAAGCGCTGTACGGCAATATGATTTCCGGCACGGCCGCTTGGAACGATGCGTCGAACAACAAGGCGTTTCTGGCCAACGAAATTCATTGGACCAACAACGGCATCTCGATTTACGTCGCGGCGCAAAACAGCGCCAAGCAGATTGCCGAGGACATGGATCACGCGTACTTCCCGGTCGGCGTGAGCGGCAAGCCGACCGAATTGCACTTGATGTATCCGGTGCTGGCGATGACCTACACCAAGTTCCCGCAGGCCTGTAAGGCGCTGATGGCGTTCATGCTGGAAGCGGACAACTTCAACCCGTGGATTCAGTCGGCCAAGGGTTACCTGACGCATTGCCTCAATGCGTATGACAACAACCCGGTGTGGACTGCGGACCCGAAAGCCACGCCGTTCCGCGACGTTGGCAAGCGCACGCTGACGGCAGGCGGGCTCGGCTCGGTCGGGGAAAAGGCGGCGACCGCGATCGCCGACTTCGTCGTGCTCGACATGTTCGCCAACTACTGCACAGGGCGTGAGGACGTAAAGGGCTCGATCGCGATCGCCGAGCGGCAGTTGAAGCGTATCTATCGCTAAGGCGCCTTACCGGCGGGCGGGTCAAACCGCCCGCCGGTTTCTTTTGCAACAACGGAAAACGTGCATCGCGATGACGATCGCTCTCGAGCAACGTGGCGCCAAAGGTGACTACCCCGAGATTACTGCTTGGGACCGGCTGAAAGTGAACAAGAACTGGCTGGCCATCTGGTTCATGTTGCCGGCCGCGGCGTTCTTGATTCTGTTTCTCGCTTATCCGCTCGGCCTTGGCGTCTGGCTGTCGTTTACCGACGCGCGTATTGGCCGTTCCGGCGTCTTTGTCGGGCTCGAAAACTACGAATGGCTTTGGGACGACTCGACGTTCTGGCTCTCGGTGTTCAACACGCTTCTCTATACGATCGTCGCCAGCACTATCAAATTCGCGGTCGGACTTTATCTCGCGCTGTTGCTCAATGAGCGCGTGCCGTTCAAGGCGATTATTCGCGCGCTCGTTTTGGTCCCCTTCATTGTGCCGACCGTGCTTTCGGCCATTGCGTTCTGGTGGCTGTTCGACCCGCAATTCTCGATTATCTCCTGGTCGTTGAAAAAGGCGGGTTTGATCACGGAGAACATCAATTTCCTCGGTGACATTTGGAATGCGCGCTGGTCGGTCATTTTCGCTAACATCTGGCGCGGCGTGCCGTTCGTCGCCATCACCTTGCTGGCCGGCCTGCAGACGGTGTCGCCTTCGCTGTACGAGGCGGCGACCATTGACGGCGCAACGCCGTGGCAAAACTTCCGCTACATCACCTATCCGCTGCTGACGCCGATCATCGCGGTGGTGATGACGTTTTCGGTGCTGTTCACATTCACTGACTTCCAGCTCATTTGGGTGATGACGCGTGGCGGCCCGGTCAACGCCACTCATTTGATGGCGACGCTGTCCTATCAGCGTGCCATTCTTGGCGGTCAACTGGGCGAGGGCGCGGCGATCTCGACCGCCATGATTCCGTTTCTGCTGTTTGCCATCATGGTGTCGTGGTTCGGCCTGCAGCGCCGTAAATGGCAGCAAGGCGGCGACAATGACTGAACCTGTGGCCAACCCATTTTGCGTTGGCGCGAATGGCGCAAGCGCCACGCGCGCGGGGCGGCGACAATGACTGACGCGCTCGCCGCAAAGGTTGCCGATCCCAAAGCGGTCCTGTCCGGTCCTTCGGTCGATCATTCCGAAGGCATGAGCTATCTGCACAACCTGCCGCGCCGGCTTATCACGCTCTATCTGCCGCTTACGATTATTCTGCTGGTGCTGCTGTTTCCGTTTTACTGGATGGCGCTGACGTCGATAAAGCCTGACGAGCAGCTGCTCGATCTTGAGACTTACAGTCCGTTCTGGACCTGGAATCCGACCTTCAAACACATCTACAAGCTGCTATTCGAAACCGAATATCCGATCTGGCTTTGGAACACGATGCTGGTCGCCGTATGCGCGACCGCAATTTCGATCGTCGCCAGCGTGCTCGCCGCCTATGCGATCGTGCGGCTGCGCTACAAGGGGGCGCAGTGGGTCGGCGGCGCGATCTTTCTGGCCTATCTGGTGCCGCCATCGATTTTGTTCATCCCGCTCTCCACGGTGGTGTTCCAGTACGGCCTGTTCGACACGCCGTTTGCGCTGATCTTCACCTATCCGACCATTCTCATTCCGTTCTCGACCTGGCTGCTGATGGGCTATTTCAAGACCATCCCGTTCGAGCTTGAGGAATGCGCGCTGATCGATGGCGCCAGCCGTTGGCAGATTTTGACCAAGATCGTGCTGCCGCTGGCGGTGCCGGGGCTGATCTCGGCCTTCATCTTTTGCTTCACGCTGTGCTGGAATGAATTCATCTACGCGCTGACCTTCATTTCCTCGACGCAATACAAAACCGTCCCGGTCGCCATCGTCACCGCGCTGGTCGACGGCGACATCTACCGCTGGGGCTCGCTGATGGCCGGCGCGATGATCGGCTCGCTGCCGCTCGTGATCCTCTACGCGTTCTTCGTCGAGCATTACGTCTCGGCGATGACCGGCGCGGTCAAGGAATAGCGCGAGGTCCGTGATGGCAGCCGCCAACTGGCATGAGATTGTGCTGGCGACGCTCAAGAAGAACGACGTCAGGCTCATCCCCTATGTGCCGGACCGCGTGCTGGCGCCGCTGATCGCGGCGTTGCACCACGACAGATTTTTCAACACGTTTGCCTGCACCCGCGAAGAAGAAGCGATCGGCATCGTCACCGGCGCCTGGATGGGCGGCGTGCGCGGCGCGGTGCTGATGCAGACCTCGGGTTTTGCCACGATCCCGAACGCGCTCGCTTCACTGGCGGTGCCCGGGCAAATTCCGCTCCTGATGTTGGTCTCGGAGCGCGGCACGCTCGGCGAATTCAATCTCGGGCAGGCGATGGTGTGCCGCACCATGCGGCCGGTGCTCGACGCGCTGGCCATCGAACATCACACCATCACTCGGATTGACGAACTTGAATTCATTCTCGACCGCTCGATCAAGCAGGCGGTAGCGATCCAGCAACCGGTCGCCTTTATCCTGTCGCCGCTGCTGACCGGCGGCAAAGTGTTTGGGCAGTGAGGCGCGCATGAGCCAGAACACCACCGGACGTAATGCCCAACGCGCCGGAGGCGCGCCTAATACCAAGGTGATGAACCGCGCCGAGCTGACCAAGCGCCTGGTCGGGGCGCTTAGGCGCGACGAAGCCGTGATCGGCGGCATCGGCAACGCAAATTTCGACCTGTGGGGCGCCGGGCAGCGGGCGCAGAACTTCTACATGCTGGGCAGCATGGGGC
>JBPCQM010000032.1:0-10442 GCA_050998115.1 Pseudolabrys sp.
ATTCTTGACTACTCGCATGCCGGACATGTCCGCGCATTGGTTTGCTAACCATGAACCTCGGCGTCTCCTTCGCACCGCTGGTGCCGGCCTATGTCGTGTGGTCGGCCTTTGGGCTGGCGCTCGCGCTGGCAGCCTTGCTCCTGCTGGCGCGCAGCCGGGGCGCGCTGGTGCGCGCCATCGCGCTCGGCCTGATGGTGCTGGCGCTTGCCAACCCGTCGCTCACCCGCGAGGACCGCGATCCGATTCCATCGGTCGCCGCCGTTATCATCGACAAGAGCCCGAGTCAGGATTTCGGCAATCGTAACGAGCAGACCGAGGCAACGCGGGCGGCGCTGGTCGAACGGCTGCGCCGGATCCCTGGGCTCGAAGTGCGGGTGTCGGAAGCCGGCCGCGCCGACGGCGAAACCGACGGCACCCGTTTGTTTTCTGCGCTGAGCTCGACGTTGGCCGACGTGCCGCCCGACCGTGTCGCCGGCGCCATCATGATCACCGACGGCCGGGTTCATGACGTGCCGGCCGAGGCCGCCGCGCTCGGCTTTGCTGCGCCGCTGCATGCACTGATCACCGGCCGCGCCGACGAGCGTGACCGCCGCGTCGTGCTCACCACTGCGCCGCGGTTCGGCATTGTCGGTCAGTCGCAGACCATTGGCTTTCGCGTCGAGGATCAAGGTGCATCTGGCGGCATCGCCGAGGTGACGGTGCGGCGCGACGGCGAAGTGCTGGAGAAGCGCGCCGTCGCCGTGCATGCCGACAACAAGGTAACGGTGCAAATTCCGCACGCCGGGCAGAACTTCGTCGAGATCGAGGCTTCATTGCTCGAAGGCGAACTCACGCCGGTCAATAATCGCGCAGTGGTTTCGATCGACGGCGTGCGCGACAAGCTTCGGGTGTTGCTGGTGTCGGGCGAGCCGCACGCCGGCGAGCGGACCTGGCGCAATCTCCTGAAATCCGACGCCTCGGTCGACCTGGTCCATTTCACCATTCTGCGGCCGCCAGAAAAACAAGACGGCACGCCAATCAACGAGTTGTCGCTGATCGCCTTCCCGACCCGGGAGCTGTTTCAGCAGAAGATCTCGGAATTCCAGCTCATCATCTTCGACCGCTACGCGCGCCAGGGCGTGCTGCCGCTGATTTATTTCGACAATATCGCGAACTATGTGCGCGACGGCGGCGCCATCCTGGTTGCGGCTGGGCCGGATTACGCTTCATCGACCAGCATTTGGAAAACGCCGCTCGACGCCATATTGCCGGCCGAGCCGAGCGGCGACGTGACCGAGATTCCGTTCCGCGCGGCGCTGACCGATGCTGGCAAGAAGCATCCGGTAACGCGAGGCCTCGAAGGCTCGGATGCCAGCCCGCCGCATTGGTCGCGCTGGTTCCGGCTGGTGGATACCGGGCGGAACACCGGAACCACGGTCATGAAAGGCGCCAACGACAAGCCGCTGCTGGTGCTCGGCCGCGAGGACAAAGGCCGCGTCGCGCTATTGCTGTCCGACCATATCTGGCTATGGGCGCGCGGCTATGAAGGCGGCGGCCCGCATCTCGATCTGCTGCGCCGGCTGTCGCACTGGCTGATGAAACAGCCCGACCTTGAAGAAGAGGCCCTCCGGCTGATCGTGCACGGCAACGATCTGACGGTGCAGCGCCAGACCATGGCGGACACGGTCGCACCGGTCACCCTGACCTCGCCTGGTGGCGCCTCCCGCACGCTGACGCTGCAACCCGACGAGCCGGGCGTCTGGAAATCGACGGTCACCGCGAGGGAGCTTGGCCTGTGGCGCGCCACCGACGGCACGCTCACCGCGCTCGCCAATGTCGGCCCGGCCAATCCGCGGGAATTCACTGAAGTGACCTCGACGACGGACGTTCTTGCACCGCTGGCAACCGCGACCGGCGGCGAGGCGCGCCGCCTCGATGCTGGCGACGGGCTGACCGTGCCGCGCGTGGTGCCGGTGCGCACCTCGACGATCTACAAAGGCGACGACTGGATCGGGCTAAAGATGCGCGATGTCAGCGTAGTGCGCGGCATCGGCGTGCTGCCGCTGTTCGCCGGCATGATCGGATTGTTGCTGTTGGTTGGCTCGCTCGCCGCCACTTGGGCGCGAGAAGGCCGCTGACGCGGCCTTGTTGGGCGCGAGAGGCCCGCTAACGCGCTTCCCAATCAGGCGCGATGTTGCCTTTCAATCCGGCGGCAGCGCCGGCCACCAGCTCGGCCACCAGCAAGCGCGCCGGATCGACCGGGCCGGGCATCGTCACCTGTCCCTTGGGAATTTTCTTAAAGCCGTTCTTGCCATAAAACGGCGCGTCGCCGACCAGCACGACAAGCTTGTGCCCATTTTTCCTGGCATGCTTGAGCGCGCGCCCGATCAGCGCCGAACCGACGCCACGATCGCGAAACGGCGGCTCAACCGTGAGCGGACCGAGCAGCAGCGCCTTGGCGGCGCCGATCGAAATCGGCGTGAGCCGCACCGAACCGACCAGCAGCGTGCCGACCCGCGCGGTGAACGACAGATCGAGCGCGTGGCCCCTGCCCTCGCGGATGCGATAGGCGGTCCGGGCAAAACGGCCGGGCCCAAAGGTGCGCTCGTGCAGCCGCTCGATCGCGATTTCGTCTGCGGCGGTTTCCGCCAGAATGGTCAAAGATAGTTCGCTCATGCCGCCCAACCATCATGCCCGGCCCTGTGCCGGGCATCCACGTCTTACGATATATCGGCATAAAAGACGTGGATGGCCGGGACAAGTGTCACGGCCGGGCCGGCCTTTGGCCGGTGCCGCTGCCCGGCCATGACTAAAGAGGTAAAGCCTTCCTATTCGCTGTCCTTGTCACTAACTGTTTCTGAGAACCGGAGAGCACCGCGATGGGTCTTTTAGTCGACGGCGTCTGGCAGGACGACAAGGAGCGCACCAAGGATGGCCACTTCATCCGGCCGGACGCAGGTTTCCGCCATTGGGTCACGGCGGACGGAGTGGCCGGTCCGTCCGGAAAAGACGGTTTTGCGGCGGAGGCCGGCCGCTATCATCTTTATGTTTCGTTGTCCTGCCCGTGGGCGTCGCGCACCATTATTTTCCGCAAGCTCAAGGCGCTGGAAGACGTCGTCTCGATGTCGATCGCCTCGTGGCATGTGGGGCGCGACGGCTGGAGCTTCGACCAGCACGAAGGCTCGACCGGCGACGACGTCAACGGCAAGAGCAAGCTGTCGGAAATCTATCTCGCCGCCGATCCGCGCTATTCCGGCCGCGTCAGCGTGCCGGCACTATGGGACAAGAAGCGCAAAACCATCGTCAACAACGAATCCTCGGAAATTATCCGAATGCTCAATTCGGTGTTTGACGCCTTTACCGACGTCAAGACCGACTATTACCCGAAAGCGTTGCGCGCCGAGGTCGACAAGATCAACGACCTCGTCTATCCAAACATCAATAACGGCGTCTATCGGGCCGGCTTCGCCACGTCACAGGCCGCCTACGAGCAGGCGTTCCGCGAATTGTTCGACGCGCTCGACGAAATCGAGCAGCGGCTGGGCAAGCAGCGCTACCTGACCGGCGGCACGATTACGGAAGCCGATTGGCGGCTGTTCTGCACGCTGATCCGTTTCGATGCGGTCTATTACTCGCATTTCAAATGCAACTGGCGGCACATCTACGAATATCCGAACCTGTCGAACTACACCCGCGATCTCTATCAGGTGCCAGGCGTGCCGGAGACTGTCAGCCTCGACCACATCAAGCGGCATTATTACGGCAGTCAGCTCAAGGTCAATCCAACCGGAATCGTTCCAGTCGGCCCGCAACTCGATTTTGCCGCGCCGCACGACCGCGCCAGATTAGTCAAATAGGCCAATCATGCTGGGCACCCACGACCTTTGGCTGTTTGTGATTTCAGGGCTGCTGCTCGCTCTCACGCCAGGACCTGACACCGCCTATATCGTCGCGCGCAGCACGCAATTTGGCTTTCGGGCTGGCGCTACAGCGGTGCTGGGCATCGCGGCCGGAATACTAATTCATATTGCGGCCGCGGCGATTGGCATCTCAGCACTGATTGCGGCGTCCGCCGCCGCTTTCATGGCCGTCAAATATCTTGGCGCCGCTTATCTCGTCTTTATCGGAATTAAGATGCTGATGAGCCGCGGCCCGACAGCGGCCCCAACTGCTGCGGTCGCCCCAATGGGACTCGGCACTATTTTCCGGCAGGGCTTTTTCACCAACGTCCTCAATCCCAAGGTCGCGCTGTTTTTCCTCGCCTTCCTGCCGCAATTCATCGACGCCGGCGCGCCGTCGAAGCCCTTGGCATTCTTGTTTCTCGGCCTCTTGTTCAACGTCAACGGTTCACTCTGGAATCTGTTAGTCGCGTGGATGGCTGGGCGAGCAGCGCATGTGTTGCGAGAATCAGTTTCGTTACGACTATGGATCGAGCGTGGGCTTGGCGCATTCTTCGTTCTGTTGGGCATCAGGCTCGCAGTAATGCAGCGCGGCTAAATCACCATCGATCGCTTACCGGCCTACCATCGAAGATTTCATCGAGCCGTGCGCGGGTCCCGCGTGTTGTGCCGACGGGCAGCGCATCTCGCGGGAAGAAGCCGTGCTCGACGATTTCGCGATTTGGCTGCGGCGGCGCAATTTGGCGAAACTCGCGTACAACGTAGAGCGCGACATGATCACGCTTCGATGCGGCGGTATTGTGCAGGACACCATGCAGCGCCGGATTGGCTGTTATCTCGATATTGCCTTCTTCACTTAGTTCGCGCCGCAGCGCCTGAAGTAAAGTCTCGCCAGGCTCGACACCGCCGCCAGGCAAATGCCAGCCGCTGACATAGCTGTGCTTGACCAGAAACACGCGCGCGTCCGCGTCGATTACCACGGCGCGCACGCCAAGCGTCGTGGCGCGCGAAAAGCGCCAGTAGAAATGCAGCACCCGGCGAACTGCCGGCTCCATTCGAACGCGCAGCGAATTGAGGGTCATAACCGTTCTTTGCCAGCGCGACGCGCCCGAGGCTAGCGCGCTTTGAAATCGCGGCTTTATTGTTTAGAATACTTCTAAGAAAACTGAAGGCATTGAAATGAAAAGATTTTCCGACCTTTCCGAACAGGAAATATTGGCGTTGGCCATCACGAACGAGGAAGAGGATAGCCGAATCTATCGGGGCTTTGCGGAGGGACTGCGTGCGCAGTTTCCGTCGTCGGCAGAAGTGTTCGACGAGATGGCGGCGGAAGAAGTTACCCATCGCACGATGCTCTACGATCTCTATCGCCAGAAATTCGGCGACTACCTGCCGCTCATTCGCCGGCAAGACGTCAAAGGCTTCATTCAGCACCAATCATCGCTGTGGCTGATGCGCCCGCTCGGGCTCGAGGACGTGCGCAAATTTGCCGAGAACATGGAATATGAAGCCGGGCGCTTTTATCGCAAGGCGGCCGCTAGCGCGCGCGACGCCTCGGTGCGGCAATTACTGGTCGAACTTGCCGAGGCCGAGGCCGGACACGAAAGCCTCGCTCACAAGCTGAGCGAACGCATCCTCACGCCGGGCGCCCGTGAAAAAGAAGACGAGACGGCGCGGCGCGTCTTCGTGCTGCAATATGTCCAGCCCGGCCTCGCCGGCCTGATGGACGGTTCGGTCTCGACGCTGGCGCCGCTGTTCGCCGCTGCCTTCGCCACGCACAACACCTGGGACACGTTTCTGGTCGGCATGGCCGCCTCGGTCGGCGCCGGAATTTCCATGGGCTTTGCCGAAGCGCTGTCCGACGACGGCTCGCCGACCGGCCGCGGCACGCCGTGGCTGCGCGGTTCGGTATGCGGCGTGATGACCGCGATCGGCGGGCTCGGGCACACGCTGCCTTATCTCATTCCGGACTTCTGGGTCGCCACCGCGATCTCGATTATCGTGGTGGGTTTCGAACTGGCGGTGATCTCCTGGATCCGCATGCGTTTCATGGACACGCCGTTCCTGCAGGCCACGTTTCAAGTCGTGCTCGGAGGCGTTCTGGTGTTCATCGCCGGCATCCTGATCGGGAGTTCGTAAGCGCCAATTTGTCATGGCTGGGCAGCCGATCCGACCAACGCCCGGCCCGGTGGCACTTGTCCCGGCCATCCACGTCTTCGATGATGCAAGGAAGAAAGACGTGGATGCCCGGCCTAAAGCCGGGCATGACCGTAACAAATGTTCACCCTCGCGCATTTCTCTGACCCGCATCTCGGGCCGCTCGCAACGCCGCCGTGGAGCAAACTGATCAGCAAGCGGCTGACCGGCTACATTCACTGGCAGCAGAAGCGCCGCTTCATTCACGATCAGGCGCTGCTGGGGCGTCTGATGGCCGACCTGAAAACCGCCAGACCTGATCACATCGCCGCCACCGGCGATTTCGCCAATATCGGCCTGCCCGCTGAATTCGAGGCCACGCGCGATTTCCTGTCCAGGCTTGGCGCGCCAGCTGACGTCACCGCGGTGCCCGGTAATCACGATGCTTACGTCAAGGACGCCCTCCCAGCGATGCAGACGATTTGCACGCCGTTCATGCGCGGCGATGACGGCGCCGGTTTCCCGTTCGCACGACGGCGCGAGCGGGTTGCGCTGATCGGAGTGTCGAGCGGCGTGCCAACGCCCCCTTTTGTCGCCACCGGACGAGTCGGCCGCACCCAGCTCGGCCTGCTCGGCAAGCTGCTGCAGAATTTGGAGCGCCAAGGTATGTTCCGGGTCGTGCTGATCCACCATCCCCCGGTGACCAACGCGGCCAAGCGCAAGCGGCTGATCGACCGCCTCTACCTGATGCAGACGATCGCCCAGCATGGCGCCGAGTTGCTCATTCACGGCCACGACCATAAGCACGCGCTGGTCTGGCTGCCCGGTCCGGAACGCAAGGTGCCGGCGGTCGGTATATCGTCGGCGTCGGCGATTGCGCGCCCGGGAAAAGATGCCGCTGCCTACAATCTTTACCGGATCGACGGCGAACCGGGCGCCTGGCGTTGTGACATGGAAACGCGCGGAGTCGATGCCAATGGTGACATCGTCACACTCAAACGCGCGGCCTTGTCCGGCTAATTCGGATTGATGGCCGCAAGAATGAACAGCGCGACAATGCCGACGATCACCCCAAGCAAGAATACCGGCAAGGCGCCCCGGCGGGCGCGTGGCTTGATCGTCGTTGAATTCTTGGTATCGGTTTGATCGGTGGAGCCGGCCAGAGCGCGGTCACGCTCGACCAGCCGCCGCGCGATATATTTGGTAGCCGCGTTGACGATCTGCGGCACTTCGTAAGATTCCGCCAAGGTTACCCGGCCATACCGGCTGTCCTGCACCAAGCGGTACATCCGCTTGTCGCGGCCCATTTCGACATGCGCCACGGAGTCGAACCACAGCCGCGGCACGTCGCCCCGGCTGATGCCGCGATCGAACAGATCGACGCCCTGCGGAATTTCCTTGAACAGCGGATCAAGCGCCTCGTTGAGCAATTCGAGCCGCGCCACATCGGCGTCGCGCATGTCGACGATTACGCCGGTGCGCTCGGCCGCCTCGATGCGCGCGTCACGCACGGCATCGCGCAGTGGCTTTGCCTCTTCGACCGCCGCAATTTCCGGCTCTGGCTTTTTCGAGCGTCCAAACATGCGCCGAAATGTAGCAACCATATCTGCCGCCGGAAAGCGAAAAATCGAGATTTTTCAATGCATTCGATCGTTAACGATCATTCAAATTTTAACGATCTGCCGCTAAACGCAACGCCCGCCATCGACTTCCATGATGTTGCCGGTGAGGAATTTCGCCTCCTCGGACGCCAGAAACAGCGCGGCATCCGCGATGTCCTGCGCGGTGGCAAGCCGGCCGAGCGGCACGGTGGCGATGAATTTCTCGCGCTGGCCCGGCGCGGTCCCAAGGAAAGTCGGCAACAGCGGCGTGTCGGTTGCGACCGGCGCGATGGCGCAAACCCGAATTTTGTCGGGCGCCAATTCGACCGCAAGCGTCTTGGTGAGATTGTGCACGGCGCCCTTCGTCGCGTTATAGGCGGACAGGCCCGGCCGCGGTCTTAAGCCCGCGGTCGAGCCGATATTGATGATGACGCCGCCACTGCCGCGCATCAACGGCACCACCGCCTGCGTGAACATAAAGAGGCCCTTCACGTTCACCGCGAAGACGCGGTCGAAATCCTTCTCGTCGATCTCCATCATCGGCTTGTTGACGTGGGCGACGCCGGCATTGTTGACGAGAACGTTGAGGCCGCCGAATTTCGACGCGGTCTCGACCACGACATCGTCGATCTCCTTGCGCTTGGTGACGTCGCAGGTGATCGCGATAGCGGCGCGGCCAATTTTGTCTGAGATTTTCCTCGCCGCGGCGCCATCGACATCGACCACCGCGACGTGCGCGCCCTCACGCGCAAAAGTTTCGGCAATCGCCGCGCCCATGCCAGAACCGCCCCCGGTGACAATCGCGACTTTGCCTTGCAAGCGCATCATATTCTCCCGCTTTCTCAGGATTTCAGCACGACGCCATAAGGCCGCGCCCAGCCGAGCCCGTCCTCGGTCTTGCCGCGCGGATGATACTCCGCGCCGATCCAGCCGTTGTAGCCGAGACGGTCGACCTCCGCGAACACGAAAGGGTAGTTGACCTCGCAGTCCGCGTCAGGCTCATGCCGCACCGGAACCGCGGCGCATTGCAAATGGCCGACGATGGAGAAGTACTTCTCCAGCCTCTTGATGAGATCACCACCGACAATCTGCACATGATAGAAGTCGAACTGGAGTTGAACATTTGGCTTCCCAACTTTCGCGATGATGTCGGCGGCCTGCTCAACGCGATTGAGAAAATAGCCGGGCGCATCGCGCGGATTGATCGGCTCGATCAAAAGCTTCAAGTTCTTCGCCGCAGCGATATCGGCGGCGCGCTTGAGATTGGCGACAAACGTCCTGTCCGCCTCGGCGCGTTGGCCCTCGCCGACGAGGCCGGACATGCAATGGATCGCGCTGTTGCCGATTGTCAGTGCATAGTCGAGGGCGAGATTGAAGGACGCTTCCCAGTCTTTTTCGCGGCCGGGCAATGCGGCGAGACCGTGCGAACCGCCGTCGCCGTGGCGCGGCGTATTGATGCCAAGCGCGGTCAATCCATTTTGTGCAACCGCCTCCTTGATCGCTGAAGCCGGCACCTCATACGGGGCCGGCATATCGACAGCCTTGAATCCGGCTTTGGCGACTGCGTCAAAGCGCTCAAGCAGCGGACGGTCGGGAAACAGATAACCAACATGAGCCGAAAACCGTGGCATCGCACTTACCCTCGTCGTCCTCGATGACGCCTTGCGCGCGGACGCGCCGCCGTATTCATTACCCGCTCGCTTCCCATCACGCCAGCCGGAACGAGATTCATGAGCGCCAACGACGCCTTCCATATCGCGGTTCTGCCGGGCGACGGCATCGGCCCCGAAGTAATGACGCCGGCGCTGGATATTCTGCAGCGCGTCGAAACATTGACGCCGGGGCTACAATTTCGCTTCAGCGAAGCGCCGGCCGGGGCCAATGAATACTTGGCGACCGGCAAGTCGATGTCCGACAAAACCATCAAGCTCTGCGAGGAAGCCGACGCCATTCTGCTGGGCGCCTGCGGACTTCCTTCGGTGCGCTATCCCGACAACACCGAGATCATGCCGCAAGTCGAACTGCGCTTCATCTTCGACCTTTATGCCGGGGTGCGGCCGGCGCGGCTGGTGCCGGGCGTGCCGTCGCCGATCGTCGGCGCCGACAAACATGGCATCGATTTCGTGCTGGTCCGTGAATCGACCGAGGGCCTGTTCGCCTCAATGGGAAAGGGCATCACCACCCATGACGACGCGCGCGAGACGCTGGTGGTGACGCGCAAGACCACCGAGCGGCTGTTCGATTTCTCGCTGCGTCTGGCGCAGCGCCGCCAGCAGCGCGGTAAAACCGGCCGCCTAACGCTGGTCGACAAGGCCAACGTGTTCAAGGCGTTCAACTGGCAGCGCGTGATCTTTACGGAGCGAAAGACGAAGTTTCCCGATGTGAAGACCGATCTGCTTTACGTCGACGCCTGCGCCGCGATGATGGTGCGCAAGCCTTGGAACTTCGACGTGATGGTGATGGAGAACATGTTTGGCGACATTTTATCCGACCTCGCGGCTGGATTGATCGGTGGCATGGGCATGGCGCCGTCCGCCGATATCGGCGACCGCCACGCCGTATTCCAGCCGTGTCACGGCACCACGCCCGACATCATGGGCCAGGGCAAG
Source organism: Pseudolabrys sp. (assembly GCA_050998115.1). GTDB lineage: Bacteria > Pseudomonadota > Alphaproteobacteria > Rhizobiales > Xanthobacteraceae > Pseudolabrys. The sequence continues at coordinate 10,225 of JBPCQM010000032.1, forward strand.
GCCAATCCGACGGCGATGATTTTATCGACCGCGATGATGCTGGACTGGTTGGCCGACAAGCATGAACATGCGGGCGCGGCGCAGGCCGCGCAGCGCATCGAAGCGGCGGTCGACAAAGCGTTCGCGTCAGGCATCAAGCCGATGGAGTTCGGCGGGCCGGACGGCACCAGCGCGGCTACGGCGGCGGTGATGAAGGCCCTCGGCTAGCGATTTTAAAC
>JBPCQM010000073.1:0-2647 GCA_050998115.1 Pseudolabrys sp.
GCCAAGTACTGCTCGATTACCTGCTCTAGGGGAAGGTGTTGCGGCGCGATAGTCGTTAGGCCGAGGAATGGGGCGGTAATGTCCGGGCGTTCCGGTTGAAGTCCCGCGCGGAGGCGGTCCACGTCGCGCTCGACCATGCTTGCCAGCCCCTCGGCGGCGCGGCGGTCGGTCATGCCGGACGACTCCACCTTAGGCTGTCCGTGCTGGTCGATGAACTTGATGCGGTAGATTTTACGGCCGGTGGGTCGGTAGACGGATGCCATTGGTTTGTCCTCTGGAATGGGGTATCGGACAAGGGCGGACGAAGCCGGTAGCGGATCGGCTGGCCGGAGTGGTCAAGGCCGCGCGTACCCTCGGCGCGTGCGGCGTACAAGGTTCGCGTCAACCAGCTTGCCTAGTACCGAAACCCTGAATTGCTCTTTCAGGGAGCAGCTGATTTTGGCAAGATTTCCCTGGTTGTCCATTTTGACATCAGATAGGGAGGTCTGCCATGGCGGGATCGGCGGCGAAAGTCGGGATGACGGAACGGCAGCAGGCCATTCTTCGGGAGATCGCGCAGCCGGACCAGTCCGAAGCACTTGGTGCAGCGGGCGACGCTTGTCTTGCGGGCGTTCGAGCGCGTTGACAATGCCGACATTGCTCGCGAGGTCGGCATGAACGCCCGCGACGTGGGGAAGTGGCGGCGACGTTGGGCCAAGCGGTGGCGTGGGTTGATCCTCGTTGAATGCCTCGAAAGCCGGGCCGCGTTTCGGCGGATCATCGAGAAGACGCTCGCCGACGACCCGCGCAGCGGCAACCCGGGCAAGTTCACGCCCGAGCAGATCACGCTTCTTCTGGCGCTGGCCTGTGAGCCGCCGGAGAAGTCGGGCCGGCCGATCTCGCATTGGACGGTCGCCGAACTGGTGGATGAAGCCAAGAAGCGCAGGATCGTGGAATCGATCTCGCTGTCGCAAATGCGGCGCTATCTGGCGGAAGCCGAATTGCAACCGCACAAGACGCGCTACTGGCTGAACACGAAAGAAAAGGACCCCGGGCAATTTCGCCAGAAGGTCCAGGAAGTGTGCGACTGCTATCGGGAAGCGCCGCATTGGGCCGCCAAGGCGAATACGCACACGGTGTGCATCGACGAAATGACCGGCATCCAGGCGCTCGAGCGCATCGCGCCGACCTTGCCGATGAAGCCGGGCCAGGTGGAGTGCCGGGAGTTCGAGTACAAGCGTCACGGCACGCTGACGTATATCGGCAACTTCGAGGTGGTGACAGGCCGAAACGAGGTGTTGGGGGGAAAAAGGCAAAGAGGGCGTCTTGCAATCGCAAGAGACGCGGCGAAGGTTTCTCTCGGACAAGAGCCACCGTATCCGCTTTGTGTTTCTGCCCAAGCACACCTCGTGGCTCAACCAGATTGAGATCGTCTTCGGCATCGTGATGCGCAAGGTGATCCGCCGCGGTAATTTTGCCTCGCTGAACGATCTCCGAAACAAACGGATGAGCTTCATCGAATACTTCAACACGGCGTTTGCGAAACCGTTCCGCTGGACCTTCACCGAACGCCCTCTGCAAACCTAGGTAACCAGGAGAAAACAACCGCCATGGTTACAGCGGATTAGAGGATTCTGGTACTAGTGACCGTGGCCAAAGAGGGGGCGAAGAACGGCGACCGCGTTCGTGCCGCCATTGCTTTGCTTGACTATGCTTGCCGCGGTAGCGCCGACCTAGGTGAACTTCGGCTCGACGACGGCGACGGCACACCCAAACCCGTCACCGGCACGGGCGACGTAGTGAATATTCTGGCGGAGCGCTTACGACGAATTGACGCCGCCGAATTACCCACGGCCGAGAAGTCCCGTTTAACGGCGACGCTGGCGGATTCCATAATTCGCGCTATCAGCGCGGACGTGATCGACAAGCGGCTTGAGGCACTACAAGCTGTCCTCTCGGATCGAAAAGAGAAAAAATGAATCCCAACGCGCTAACGAAAGACTATCGCTTGCTCAAAGCGGGAGAACGGTTTGCTCTGATATTGAACGCCAACGATCGCGGCGACGATGCCGAAGTGGACAGGCTGGCGTCGTCAGCGCCTAGGATCGCTTTTACCACATACCACCACCAACCCTTTGCCCATGCGTTTCGGGAAGTGTCTGCGCTTTGGTTCTTAGAATTGCTCGACGCAAGCGCGGAGTACCTCAGTTGCCTTGATCTTTCCTACCTCCGCGACGAACATTCGCCGCGCCTTTACAACATGGCTTTGGCATGGGGTACGTCCTCAAGACTTGGACGGCGGGGTGGAAGCTGTTTTGCGAACGCCGCCACTTTCCGCCGTTTGCCAGGTGGACGTGCAACCGGGGATGGCACCGACTAAAGGACGCCCTCGAAAGGGCTGAAAAGACAGCCTTCGGCGCCGAACGGTTCACCGAGTTCTTCAACGAGCGACGGTCGAACGGTAAGGCTGAATTAACCATTCCACTTTTTACGACAGTGGGAATCGCCGACGGATTAGATTCTTACTTTAAGGAGAAGGTGCGCTGGTGGGGCGGCGAACCTGAATAGGGCTGCGGGCTGACGGTAAGGTATCGACAACTGCCTTCAATGCCGCGCCTTCCGACCGAAAGGAACGTGAAGGATGAATGCGAACGTGCTGGCTAAACAC
>JBPCQM010000161.1:0-2739 GCA_050998115.1 Pseudolabrys sp.
CCCTCTTGGACGAGGAGGGTTCTTTCCCTCCCGTTAGGAGAAGCGGGGGGAGGGCCCGCAGCGGCCTCCGGTGCGCCAACAATTAACTGCAACACACCGTCCATATTTGCCATCAGATCGTTATTCCAGAATCGCAGAACTCGATAGTTGCGATCCCGTAGCCAACGGTCGCGCACTCGGTCACGAGCATTTTCGGCGTGCTGCCCGCCATCCACTTCGACAATTAATCGCTTCTCCCGGCATATAAAATCAACGACATATGGTCCGATCGGCTGTTGACGCACAAATTTATGGCCACCGATTGAGCGCGAGCGCAGCCGATTCCAAAGTAGCAATTCCGCATTAGTCGAATTGCGGCGCAGCCGCCGCGCCAAACCTGTCCTTATTTTATTGGCGCCGCGCATAAGCCCCTCACCCGCCGCGCTTTGCGCGTCGACCTCTCCCCGCTAGCGGGGAGAGGTAAAAAAGGATGGCTAAATGCATTTTCATCAATACGACCGCGGCAGGCCGAGCACGTGCTCGGCGAGATAAGACAGCACCATGTTGGTCGAGATCGGCGCCACCGTGTAGAGCCGCGTCTCGCGGAACTTGCGCTCGATGTCGAACTCCTCGGCGAAACCGAAGCCGCCGTGGGTCTGCACGCACATGTCGGCGGCGGCCCAGGACGCCTCGGCCGCAAGCTGCTTGGCCATATTGGCCTGCTCACCGCAATCCTTGCCCGCTTCATAAAGCTGCGCGGCCTCGTGCACCATCAACTCGGCGGCGCGCATCTGCATGTAGCAGCGCGCAATCGGGAACTGCACGCCCTGGTTCTGCCCGATCGGCCGGCCAAACAGCACGCGCTCTTTCGCATAAGCTGAGGCTTTCTCGATGAACCATTTGGCGTCGCCGATGCATTCCGACGCGATCAGGACACGCTCGGCGTTCATGCCGGATAAAATGTAGCGGAAGCCCTGGCCTTCCTCGCCAATCAGGTTTTCCGCCGGCACCCGCACCTCGTCGAAGAACACTTCGGTGGTGGCATGGTTCATCATGGTGCGGATCGGCTTGATGGTGATGCCTTTGGCCGATGGGCTGGATTTGCGCATGTCGACCAGAAATACCGAGAGGCCTTCGGTGCGCTTTTTCACCTCTTCCTTCGGCGTGGTGCGCGCCAACAGCAGCATCAGATCGGAGTGCTCGGCGCGCGAGGTCCAGATTTTCTGGCCGTTGATCACATAGCCGTCGTTGCCGTCGCGGCGCGCGACGGTGCGCAGATTGAGCGTGTCGGTGCCGGACGCCGGCTCGGTGACACCGAACGCCTGCAGCCGCAGTTTTCCCTCGGCAATCTGCGGCAAATATGTTTTTTTCTGCTCGGAGTTGCCGTGACGCAGGATGGTGCCCATCGTATACATCTGGGCGTGGCAGGCGCCGCCGTTGCCGCCGGCCGCATGGATCTCCTCCAGGATTGCCGCCGCGGCGCGGATGGTCAGCCCGCTGCCGCCGTATTCTTCCGGGATCAGCCCGGCGAGATAACCGGCCTGCGTCAGCGCCTTGACGAAATCGGTCGGGTAAGCGCGTTCGCGGTCGAGCTTGCGCCAATACTCGCCGGGAAATTTGGCGCACAGCGCGCGCACCGAGGCACGGATGTCGGAATGCTCATCCGGTTCGCTTTTGCCTTTCGCGCTCATCTGATTTCCGCGCGCCCGTTGTTGACCGCGACCACATCGCGTTCGAGCACCTGCGCGCGAAAGCTTATCACGGAGCCGTCTCGCCACATCTGCGTGCGGATGGTCTCGCCCGGATAGACCGGCGCCGAGAAGCGGCCCTTCATCGCGGTCAGCCGTGCCGGATCGTAGCCGCAGACGGTTTTCAGAATGGCGTGGCCGGCAACGCCGAAGGTGGCGAGGCCATGCAGAATCGGTCGCGGAAACCCGGCCGCCCTGGCGAATTCGGGGTCGGCGTGCAGCGGGTTGATGTCCCCGGAAAGCCGGTAGATTAGCGCCATTTCCGGCCGGGTCGTCAGGTCGCAGGTCAGGTCGGGCGCGCGCTCGGGGATCGGATGCGGCGCCGGCGCCTCGCGCTTCGTCCCATCTTTGGGCCCGCCGAAGCCGCCATCGCCGCGGCAGAACGTGGTTTGGGTCAGCGTCGCGACCGCTTCGCCGCTTGCTTTGTCGGTTACCTGGCGCTCGGACAATACCAGCGCGCCTTTGCCCTCGCCTTTATCGATCACCTCGACAACGCGCGTCTTGCCGATCACCGCGCCCTGCGGCAGCACCGGCCGGTGCAGCACGAAGCCCTGCTCGCCGTGCACTACCTTGGTCCAGTTCACGCCGCTGTCAGGATTGCGCAGCCAATAGGGCGAATAGCCGAGCACCAGTGCAAAGGTGGGAAGCGCTTTGAGGTTCTTCTCGTAGACGAAGGCGAGCTCATCCTCGCTCATCGGGTCCTGGCCCAAGCCAAGACCCAGCGCATAGAGGATCGCATCGCGCCCGGTGTAATTGTGCTCGACCTCCGGGATTTTCAGCGCCAGCAATTTTTCGTAGACGATAGGCATGTCAGGGACGTTCCCCGGATGCGGCGCAGCACGCAGCGAAGCGAAGTGATGCGACGCTGATCCGGGGTCCAGCTTCGCTCCATGAGAAAGCTGGGTCCCGGTTCTGCAACACACCCCCCAAAAACGCTCCGCTTCCCCCAGAACACCCACCCCCACCGCTTCTCCCCCCGGATCCCCACCACAACAACCCCCAGAGAACCCAA
>JBPCQM010000182.1:0-6181 GCA_050998115.1 Pseudolabrys sp.
CATCAGCACCGTGCCCGAGATCAGCAACAGGATCAGGATGACCTTGCGGAAGGTCCGGTCGCTGAGGCGGCCGTAAATCATCAGCCCGATTGCCATCCCGGCGCCCAGGAACGGCAAGCCATAGAGAAACAGCCGGATGATATCCACGGTGATCGAGCCGGTCGCGGTGAGCGAGACGAGGGTCACCATAAATCCGGCGAGGATCACCGGCTGATAGACGCTGCGCTGCACGTCTTTTGACCAGCCGCGCATGCTGCACCAGACGGTCACGAAGACGCCGGTCAATCCCGTCATTCCCCCCAGTACGCCGTTGAGGAAGCCGACCCCGACCTCGACCGGCACGTTGGCCGGCACCCCTTTCACCGCCGGCCGCAGCAAGCCGTCGATGCTGTAGAGGATCAGCAGCAGGCCGACGCCGAGCCGCAAATAGGACGGGTTCACATAGGCGAGCAGCCACACCCCGAGCGGCACCCCGATCGTGCTGCCGGCGACCAGCGGCGTGACGTGCCGCCAGTTAAACGACCGGCGCAGCTTCCACATGCCATAGAGCTGAACCAGCAGGCCGAAGCCGCAGATCAGGGCGGTCGTCTGCAAGGGCGTGAGAATATGCAGCCAGACGCCGGACACCACGAGGCCCATGGCAAAACCGGCGAGGCCGGTGACGATGCCGCCGGCAAATGCCGTTGCCAGGAAAATCGCAAGAAGCGCGCCATCCATCACGTGGGATCCGGCCATGAATTGCCTGGATGGATGGCTGCCATCTCGAACGAAGGCTGCATTTCCTTGCGCGGCCGGAGTATACCAACGCTCAAGCGGCGCTCAATCCGGCACGGAATTGCGTCGAGCTAAAAACGTCAGGGGCGAACAGTGTCCAATAAAATCGATCTATCCGGCCGCTTCGCGGCGGTGACTGGTGGCGCGCAGGGCATCGGCCGCGCCATCGTCGAGCGCTTTCTCGATTCCGGCGCGAGCGTGGCGATCTGGGATCGCGACGCCGCGCTGGCGCAAAAGACGGTCAAGGAGCTGGACAAGCGCGGTAAGTCGATCGCGGTTTCCGTCGACGTGACGAATTACAAGGACGTCGAGCGCGCGCGCGACGAGACGGCGAAGGCATTCGGGCGCATCGATATCCTGGTCAACAATGCCGGCGTCGCCGGCCAGAATACGACGATCTGGGAATATCCGGTCGAAGAGTGGCGCCGGGTGCTGTCGGTCAATCTCGACAGCCAGTTTCACTGCTGCAAGGCCGTGGTGCCTGGCATGATCGCGCAAAACTACGGCCGCATCGTCAATATCGCCTCGGTCGCCGGCAAGGAGGGCAACCCCAACGCCTCGGCCTATTCGGCCTCGAAGGCCGGCGTCATCGCGCTCACCAAGTCGCTCGCCAAGGAAACCGCCGGCAAGGATATCTCGGTCAATTGCATCACGCCGGCGGCGGCCAAGACCGCGATCTTCGACCAGATGACGCAGCAACATATCGACTTCATGCTGTCGAAAATCCCGCGCGGGCGTTTTGTGCAGGTGGAGGAGATCGCCGCGCTTGCCGCGTTCTGCGCCTCGGCGGACTGCTCGTTCACCACCGGGGCGGCGTTCGATATTTCCGGCGGACGGGCGACCTATTGAAGGTCATGACGGGGGACTGCGTTGCTCCCCTCCACCCGCGCGCGAAGCGCGTGGGGGGGAGGGGTCGGAGGGTCTTTTCCGAATCGATGGCTGCCCCCCACCCCGGTGAACGCCGCTGTCGCGGCGTCCACCGACCCTCCCCGCCGCTTCGCGGGGGGAGGGAAAGAAAGACATGAGCGATCCCGCGTCGCTGCGCCGACAACGTCTGACCGGTATCGCGCTGATGTGCGGCGCCGTGGCGGCGTTTTCCTGCCTCGACGCCACCGGCAAATATCTCATCCATCACATGGATACGCTGGAAGTGGTGTGGGCGCGCTATGTCGGCGCCCTCGTCGTCGCATTGTTGTTTTCAAACCCGCTCACGCAGCCGGGAATGCTGAAAACCAGCCGGCCGGCGTTGCAGGTCGGGCGCTCGGCGCTGCTGGTGCTCTCGACCATTCTTAATCTCTTCGCCTTGCGCTACCTGCAACTCGACGAGGCGCTGTCGATCCTGTTCGCCACGCCGTTTCTTGTAGCGATCCTCTGCGGCCCGCTGCTCGGTGAGTGGGTCGGCTGGCGGCGCTGGACGGCGATCGGCGTCGGCTTCTTCGGCGTGCTGGTGGTGACGCGGCCCGGATTTGGCAACATGCATCCGGCCGCCTTGCTGACGTTCGGCAGCACGATTTGTTACGCGTTCTACGTGATTTCCACCCGCGTATTGTCGCGCACCGACCGCAGCGAGACGACGCTGTTTTATTCCAATCTGGTCGGCGCAATAGCGATGATGCTGGTGGTGCCGTTCGTATGGAAGACGCCGGAAAGCCTTTTCATCGCGGTGCTGATGGTTCTGATCGGCGCGCTCGGCAGCGGCGGGCACTATCTGCTCATCCTCGGCCACCGTCTGGCGCCGGCGTCGACGCTGGCGCCGTTCATTTATACTCAGATGGTATGGACGACGGCGCTGGGTTTCCTGGTGTTCCGCGATGTGCCGCATCGCTGGACCATCGTGGGCGGTGCCATCGTGATCGCCTCGGGCCTCTATTTGCTCCATCGCGAAACGGTGCGTGGCAAGACTGAGCCTTCGGCGCCGGTTGCCTAAGCGTTGCGCACGGCGCTAAGTTTCGTCCGTTCAAGTTTCTGGCTTCGAGGAATTCATGGCGCAATCCGGCAACCCGGCAACCAATGGCTCGGGATTGAATGACGATATCGGCGAGGAAAAACGCCTCGCGCTTTACCGTTCGCAGGTGCGGCTGCGTGAGGCGGAGCAGCGCGCCTATGACCTGTTCCTGCAAAATCTGGTGAAGGGCACCAGCCATCTGTCGCTTGGCCAGGAAGCGGTGGCGGCCGGCTTTGCCGAAGCGATGCAGAAAGGCGACTTGAGCTTCTGCACCTATCGCGGCCACGCCCACACGCTGGCGCGCGGCGTGCCGGTCGAAAAGGTGCTCGGCGAACTGATGCAGCGCGACAACGGCCTGATGCGCGGCAAGGGTGGCTCGATGCACCTGACCTCCGAGGAGCACGGCGTAATGGGCTCCTATGCTATCATCGGCGCGCATCTGCCGATCGCCTGCGGCGCCGCCTGGCGCGCACAATACAAAGGCGACAAGGACGTCTCGGTCTGCTTCTTCGGCGACGGCACCACCAACATCGGCGCGTTTCATGAGGCGCTGAATTTCGCCGCGGTGTGGAAGTTGCCGGTGGTGTTCGTCTGCGAGAACAATCTCTACATGGAATACACGCCGATCGGCGACGTCACCGCCGTGGCGCATCCGGCCGCCGACCGCGCCGGCTCGTACGGGCTGGAGCGCATCGTCATCGACGGCAACGACGCCGACGCGGTCTATCGCGCGGCGCAGAGCGCCTTCAGGAAGGCGCGGGCCGGCGAGGGGCCGTCGCTGATCGAATGCATGACCTACCGCCACAGCGGCCATTCGCGCGCCGACCCGGCAAAATACCGCCCCGAGGGCGAACTGGATAAATGGAAGCTGCGCGACCCGATCAAGATCTATCGCGAGCGGCTCAAGCAATTCGGCGTCAGCGACAACACCATCGCCGAGATCGACGCCTCGGTGCGCAAGGAAGTCGACGACGCGACCGAGGCCTGCAAGGCCGCGCCGATGCCACCGCTCGATATCCTCACCACCGATGTCTATGCCGATGGAGGCTGGGCGTGGAGGAACTGACGGTGTTCAGGATGCCCGAATTACATTCGAGCCGTTCGGCGGACTCTTTTTCCCTCCCCCCTTGCGGGGGAGGGTTAGGGAGGGGGGTGACCCCAAGCGCGAACGGCGCTGTGAACTCCCACCCCCACCCCCAACCCCTCCCCACAAGAACTTGCGCCCGGGCGCGCGCAAGCGCGGCCCGGGTGGGGAGGGGAGCAACTCGCGGCGCCCCCGTGGGTCACATCGGAACGGACGGAAACTGATATGGCCGAGATGACCTATCGCGACGCGGTGGCGCGCGGCATCGCGCAGGAGATGGCGCGCGATCCTGACGTGGTGTTCCTTGGCGAGGACGTCGCCAAAGCCGGCGGGGTGTTCAAGGCGACGGTCGGCCTCTACGAGCAGTTCGGCCCGCTGCGGGTGCGCGACACGCCGATCTCCGAGCAGGCCATCCTGGGCGCCGCGATGGGCGCGGCGATGACCGGCCTGAAGCCGATCGCCGAGATCATGTTCTCCGACTTCTTCGCGGTGTGCTTCGACTATATCGCCAACGAATTCCCGAAGAGCCGCTATATGTCGAACGGGCAAACCAAATGCCCGCTGGTGGTGCGCACCGGCAACGGCGCCGGCTCGCGGTTCGGCGCGCAGCACTCCCAGAGCGTCGAGAACTGGTGCATGATGATTCCGGGCCTCAAGGTGGTGGCGCCGTCGACACCGCGCGACGTGATCGGGCTGATGGCGGCGGCGGTGCGAGATCCCGACCCGGTGATTTTCTTCGAGCACAAGTCGCTCTACCCGATGAAAGGCGAGGTGCCGGACGGCGAGATCGTCGACACGCTCGGCAGCGCCAAGATCGTGCGGCCCGGCCAGGACGCCACCATCTGCGCGCTCGCCTTGATGGTGCCGCGCGCGCTGGAGGCGGCTGAGACGCTGAAGTCGGAACACGGTATCGATTGCGAAGTGGTCGATCTGCGCTCGCTGGTGCCGCTCGATACGCAAACCATACTCGGCTCGGTGGCGAAGACGCACCGGCTGTTCACGGTCGAGGAAAATCCACGGCTGTGCGGCTGGGGCGCCGAGATTGTCTCGATTGTTGCCGACGAGTCCTTTTACGATCTGGACGGTCCGCCGGTGCGAATAACAACCCCGCATATTCCACTGCCGGCCGCTGATATCCTGGAAGACATCGTCTTGCCGACCCCGAAGCGGATCGTCGAGACGGTGAAGCGGAGCTTGGGGAGTTAAGCTTTGTCTCGGGCGCAGCGCAGCGCCGATTAGCGCGTTGACGCGCGATGGTGATGCGCTGCGGACCCGGGACCGCTACGGGATAGTGAGGTCCCGGTTCTGCGGTGCATCGCTTTCGCGCTGCACCGCGCCCGGGACAGGGAGTGAAGGAATCGCGTCATGGCCAATTACGACAACCTGCTCGCCAACGTTCCGACCGACCTCTACATCGGCGGCAAGTGGCGCAAATCCTCCGATAATCAGCGCTTCGACGTGATCGATCCGGCGACCGAGAAGACCATCGCTTCGGTCGCCAGCGCGACTGTGGAAGACGCCAAGGCGGCGGTCGACGCCGCCGATGCCGCGTTCGAGGGCTGGGCCGGCAAGAAGCCGCGCGAACGCGCCGAAATCCTGCGCAAGGCCTATGATCTGATGATCCGCGACGCCGAGCGGCTGGCGAAATTGATGACGCTGGAAAACGGCAAGGCGCTGCCGGATTCCCGCGCCGAAGCCGCCTACGCCGCCGAATTCTTCCGCTGGTACGCCGAAGAGGCGGTGCGCAACATCGGCGAGGTGACACGCGGCCCGTCCTCCGGCGCCCGCATCCTGACGCAGCACCGCCCGGCCGGGATCGCCGTGCTGGTGACGCCGTGGAATTTCCCCGCCGCGATGGCGACGCGAAAGATCGGTCCGGCGCTTGCCGCCGGCTGTCCGGTGGTGCTGAAGCCGGCCTCCGACACGCCGCTCACCATGCTGGCGCTGATGCCGATCATGGAGGAAGCCGGCGTGCCAGCGGGCGTCATCAACGTCATCCCGTCGCGCTCCTCCGGCAAGGTCGTCTCCGCGATGCTGCACGATCCGCGGGTGCGCGTCGTGTCGTTCACCGGCTCGACCGAAGTCGGCATCAAGCTGCTGCACGAGGCTGCCGACAATGTGGTGAAGCCTGCGATGGAACTGGGCGGCAACGCGCCGTTTCTGGTGTTCGAGGATGCCGATATCGACGCTGCGATCGAGGGCGCCATGATCGCTAAGATGCGCAACATGGGCGAGGCCTGCACCGCCGCCAACCGTTTTTACGTGCACGAGAAGGTGCACGATGAGTTCGCCCAAAAGCTGACCGGCAAGATGAAGGCGTTGAAAATGGGCAACGGGCTTGACGACGGCGTCAACCTCGGACCGCTGGTCAACAAAGA
>JBPCQM010000052.1:0-4210 GCA_050998115.1 Pseudolabrys sp.
CATCGAGAAAGCATTCGTGCTCGAGCCGGCCGACGGCCAGCCGGCGCGGCTGGTGCTCGATCTCGCCGCCACCGATCGCGAGACTTTCCTGCGCACCATCGCGCTCGACAATCATCCCACCCGCAAACTCCCGGCAAAGCCCGCGGAAGCGGCAAGCGGCGACCCGCGGCCGCTGATCGTGATCGATCCGGGGCACGGCGGCATCGACGCCGGAACCAAAGCGGCCAGCGGGGAGGCCGAAAAAGCGATCGTACTCGAGTTCGCCAAGACGCTGCGCGAGCGGATCGAGAAGTCCGGTAAATATCGCGTCGCGATGACGCGCAATGACGACACTTTCGTGCCGCTGCCGGAGCGCGTGCGCTTTGCCCGCGCGCTCAAAGCGTCGCTATTCATTTCAATCCACGCCGATTATCTGCCGCGCAGCGAAGGGGCGGCGCAGGGCGCCACGGTTTATACGCTTTCCGACAATGCCTCCGACAGCGAAGCGGCGCGGCTTGCCGAAGCCGAGAACAAGGCCGACGTGATTGCCGGCGTCGACCTCTCTTCGGAGCCCAACGACATTGCCGACATCCTGATCGACCTGGCGCAGCGCGAGACCAGGACGTTTTCCCTGCAATTTGCCCAGACGCTGGTCGGCGAGCTCAAAACGGCGGCGCGCCTGCACAAACATCCGATGAAGTCGGCCGGCTTCATGGTGCTGCGCGCGCCCGACGTGCCCTCGGTGCTGGTCGAACTCGGCTATGTCTCGACCAAGGAGGATCTCAAGGAACTGCTGTCGGCGGACTGGCGCTCGCGCACCGCGGACGCGGTGGCGCGGGCGGCGGATGCTTTTTTGGCACCGCGAATCGCCGGCGCAGGCCTTGCCGGGAGGCCCAATTGAACAAGCGATTGGTCGGGCTTTTCGGCCTCAGTTTCAACATAAACCCCGGCGACCACAGGTTTTCCGGGGGCGGGGAGCCCCCGATGGTGTGGCGTTGAGAAACCTGTCATTTTTTCGGCTTAAGGTTCGCGTCGGTGGGGCCGGCATGGCCCGCCAGCGGGAGGCATTGCTGCAATGAAGCTCGTCCTGCGCTTCCTCGGATTTCTGTTCGCGGCCGGCACCATCCTGTTCGTGGTGGGCGTGGCGGCGGCGGCGGGGATGCTCTGGCACTTCTCCAAGGATCTCCCGGACTACTCGCAGTTGCAGGATTACGAGCCGCCGGTAATGACCCGCGTGCACGCCGCCGACGGTTCTCTGGTCGCCGAATATGCCAAGGAGCGCCGCCTTTATATTCCGATCCAGGCGGTACCGAAGCTGGTCATCAACGCTTTCCTCGCCGCCGAGGACAAGAATTTCTTCGAGCATGGCGGCCTTGATTTTACCGGCATCGCGCGCGCCGCCGTCAACTACGCGCAGAATTTCGGCACCAACCGCCACCCGCAGGGCGCCTCGACCATTACGCAGCAGGTTGCGAAAAACTTTCTGCTGTCTAACGAGGTTTCGTTCCAGCGCAAGATCACCGAAGCGCTGCTCGCGCTCAAGATCGAGCGCACCTACAACAAGGACAAGATTCTCGAACTTTACCTCAACGAAATTTATCTCGGCATCGGCGCTTACGGGTTGGCCTCCGCTTCGCTCGCGTATTTCGACAAGTCGGTGCACGAACTCACCATTGCCGACGCCGCCTATCTGGCGGCGCTGCCGAAGGCGCCGAATAACTACCATCCGTTCCGCCAGCGCGAACGCGCAATCGAGCGCCGCAACTGGGTGATCGACCAGATGGCGCAGGATGGCTTCATCAAGGCCGCCGACGCCGAGACGGCGAAGCGCCAACCGCTCAACGTTTCAACGCGCCTGACCGGCCCGCACATTTTCAACGCCGACTATTTCGCAGAAGAAGTGCGCCGCGAAATCTACGAGAAATACGGCGAGAAGAAATTATACGAAGGCGGGTTGTCGGTGCGCACCACGCTCGACACCAAGCTCCAGGTGCTGGCGCATAACGTCTTGATCGATGGCCTGGTGCGCTATGACGAGGCGGGAGGCTGGCGCGGCCCGCTCTCGCAAATCGATCTGAGCGGCGATTGGGGCGTCAAGCTTGCCGAGGTTAAGGCGCTCAACGACGTCGCGCCGTGGCGGCTTGCCGTGGTGCTGGAAACCGACGATCAGTCGGCCCGCGTCGGTTTGCAGCCCGGCCGCGAGCCGGGCGGGGCCGTCAGCAACGAGCGCGCGGTCGGCATCGTGCCGCTTGAAGGGGTCAAATGGGCAAAGGTCGAGCGAAAAGTGCCGACCAAAGTCGGCCAGGTGCTCAAGCCGGGCGACGTGGTCTATGTCGAGCCCACGAAAACGCCGGGCCAATTCCGGCTGCATCAGGTGCCGGAAGTCTCCGGTGCCATTGTTGCGATGGATCCTTGGACCGGCCGCGTGCTGGCGATGGTCGGCGGCTTCTCCTATGACCAGAGCCAGTTCAACCGCGCTACGCAGGCGCTCCGGCAACCTGGCTCCTCGTTCAAGCCGTTCGTCTACGCGACTGCGCTCGACAACGGCTACACGCCTTCGACACTCATCGTCGACGGTCCGGTCGAAATCGACATGGGCCCAGGCGGTGGCGTCTGGCGGCCGGAAAATTACGAGGCCGGAAAATATCTCGGGCCCTCAACGTTGCGCACCGGCATCGAGCATTCGAAAAATACCATGACGGTTCGTCTCGCCCAGGACGTAGGCATGCCGTTGATCGCCGAATATGCCAAGCGGTTCGGCGTCTATGACGAGCTGCCGCCTTATCTGTCGTTCGCGCTCGGCGCGGGAGAGACAACCGTGCTGCGCATGGTCACGGCCTACTCGATGTTCGACAATGGCGGACGCCGGGTGAAGCCGACGCTGGTCGACCGCATCCAGGACCGGTATGGCCACACCGTGTACCGCCACGACGAGCGGGAATGCCGCGGCTGCGATGCCGAAAAATGGAACAACCAGGGCGAGCCGTCACTGGTTGACCGCCGTGAGCAGGTGCTCGACCCGATGACCGCCTATCAAATTACCTCGATGATGGAGGGCGTCGTTCAGCGCGGCACCGCGGCCGGCGTCGGTTTCCAGAAGGAAGTCGGCAAGCCGGTCGCCGGCAAAACCGGCACCACCAACGATGAAAAGGATGCCTGGTTCATCGGCTTTACGCCCGATGTCGTGGTTGGCGTTTATGTCGGGTACGACAAGCCGCGTCACCTTTCGTTTCCGGGCGGCGCGACCGGCGGCCATGTTGCCGCGCCGATTGTAAAGGACTTCATGAAGGGCGCGCTGGCCGACAAGCCGGCAGTGCCGTTCCGCGTGCCGCCGGGCATCAAGCTCATTCGCGTCGACCTCAGGTCCGGGATGCGCGCCGGACCCGGCACTGAACGGCCGATCCTCGAAGCCTTCAAGCCGGGCACGGCGCCGCCTGACAATTATTCGGTGGTCGGCTATGGCGACGCGGATGGTGGCCCGCCGCGGCGCGTTGGCGTGCCGCCCGATGCCGACCGTGCGGTGCGCTCAGGCACCGGCGGACTTTACTGAGGGCTGCCGCTCCGATCTCGCCTCAGCGAGTTTTCGCGCAATGCGACAGCCACGGCGTCGCCTGGCCGGTCTCGGCGATCATCGCATTCCTCACCACGAAGCTGCCGTCGTCGACGTCCTGATTGGTGATGGTGCGGATTCTCCCGGCCGTGCGCCGCATGGTTAGCCGCTGGCGGGCCTCGCCGTTCAAATCGACGCGCAGCACCAGGGTATCGCGCTTGAAAATGTCCGCCGCCAGCACGTCGTAGATATTCGGTTCATAGTTTTCGCCAAAGGTCTCGCTGAATTCGACTTGGCCATTGGAGGCGACATAGACGACGCGCACGACATTCTCCGGCGCCGCCGGCCGTTCGCAGGTGACCGCCCAGGTGCCGAAAAATCCGAAGCTTTCGAGCGTCTGCCGAGTCGTTTCGGCGGTTGCGGCCGTGACGGAGAATGAAACAAGCAGGAAGCCGAGCAGCCAAATTGTTGCCAACAAACGCCGCATGACGCCCTTTCACGAGGTTCCAGAAAAAGCTTAGTGCGATCGCGGAGTTGGCGGCAAGCTTGAGATGAGGTTGCGCGGAACCGCGCGGCTCGCTACATCGAACGTGAAACGGGAATCATCATGCGCGCGGAAACTCAGTCGCTGGTCAACGACATCAAGCAATCGCTCGGATTGCTGAGGAGGCATCTTTGACG
>JBPCQM010000128.1:0-3934 GCA_050998115.1 Pseudolabrys sp.
TTCCTGGCGCCCCACAGGGCATGATTGAGCTTGGCGCGGAGCGGATTGGCGGCGTCGGCGGGGGTGCCGACGCCGAGCAGGCTCAAATTCTGCAACGCCGGGCCGGCCACTTGAACGGCCGGCACCCAGGCGACGCCGTTCCAGGCGATCAGCGCATTTTCATCGGCGACATAGGCCAGCCAGCCGGCATTCGGCTCATAGAAATCCCAGCCGCCGTCGATCCAGGCGGCGATCTGCGTCTCGCGCCCGGCCCAGGCGCCGGTGGCGGGCGAGGCCACCAGCCAGCGCTCGCCATCGCCCGGTGAACCTGGCGGCGCGGTCAGATCGCGGTCGAGCACCGCAAGCTGCACCAGCGCGTCGAGCGCCAGCAGCGCCTCGTTGTGGGTGACGTGTTTTTGCGCCTGCGCGGCGATCAGTTGCGGCAGCGCGAGATTGGGCGTGGTGTCCGGCATGGTATCCTTGGGTGTCCCGTTATGGCGTGAGGGTAACTTGCGCCGCAACGCCGCGGCCGACGGTGGCCGAGAGCTGATAGACGGCGATCGAAAGCGTGGATTGCGGCGCGCCGAAATCGGCGATCTCATCGGCGGCGGCATAGAGCGCGCCCCGCGTGTCGCCGGTGAGCGTGCGCACCACCGATGCGCCGTCGAGAATATCGGCCTCGTAGGCCTCGCGTTCCTCGCCAAGCGGGACTTCGGCACTCCAACTGTCGCCGCCACTTCGCGTGCGGCGGATCCAGGACAACGCGACGCCGGCATCGGAGCGCCTCGCCTTGAGGTGCACCGGCGACAACGGCTCGAGCGCGACCGATTGCGGCGTCACCTCAAGCGCCAGCGTCGCCGGATCGGCGGTGTCGCGGCCGGCCACGATCAGCCGCAACTGCATCGGGCGCTCGAGCGTGTCAGGGCCGCGCGCCAGCGCGACCAGATTGCCGTCGAGCATGACGAACGGCGCGCCGGCCGGCAGGGCTAAGCCAATCGCCCATTCACTGCCGGCCTGGCCGCGGATCAGGCGTGACAGCCGGTACGTTCTGTCATCTACCAGTTCGGCATTGGCGAATTGGATGACCTCCCAGGCGCCGCCGGCGTTCTGCACCGCCGCCGCATTGCCCCCGCCAAGCGTTCGCATATCGCTGAGCGAAGCGAGCGCCCCGCCGTAGAGTCTCACCCGCACATTGTGATGGCGGTCGAAGCGGCTGACCGGCCCGGCCGGCAGATCGTCGAGGGTCTCGCCGATAATCGAGGGCGCCAGCGCGGTGGCGAAGCGCGAGAAGCTCAGGCCATCGCTTGAACGCCATACCGCGACCGCGCCCGGCCACGGCTCGGCGAATACCGCAAGCCGCGTCAGCACCGGCGGCTCGCTGGCGTCGATGCTCGGCAGGTCGAGCGCCAGCGCATGCACGGGCGCCACCGGCACCGGAATAAGCGGCGCGCGCCGACGCGGCGCCAGCAGCGGCAGATTGAACACTTCCGGATCGATCGAGCGCGCCGTCACGACGCGGCTTTCGGTTTCCGACACTTGCTGGACTTCGACGAGCCGCCGCCGCCCGCCGCTGGTCAGGCCGATGACGTCGCCGGTGGCGATGCCAAGCGCGCTCGGCGGCAGCGTGAAATTCGCGCGCTCGCGCGAAGCCCACAGGTCCTGCAGCCAGATATCGGCGCGCCGTCCGGCCGCGGCGTCATTGGTCACCACCGCCAGATCGGCGTGCGACACGCGTACCGCGCCGCCGACCAGCCGGCGCGAGGCAATCGCGGCGCGGCGGTAGTCGCCGCCGATATCGGTGAAGCCGAGCGAAATCTCGCGCGGCAGTTCGGTTTCCTGCGCGCGCGTGAGTTGCACCGGCGCAGCATCATCCTGCAGCACCAGCGCGTCTTCGTCGTATTCCGCGACCGGTTCGCCTCCGCGCTGGATGAAGCGAAGCGTGCTGCCGTCTTCCGCCGCGTCGAAGCCGTACATCAGCGCCAGCGGATCGATCATGGCGCGCGGCGGCATTGGCCGGTCGACCAGATAACCGTCCGCCGTATCGCGTAGGCCCGACGCATCGACGTCGGTGACGCCGCTGTCGGCGCACAGCGCGGCAACCAGCGCATCAAGCGGCGCCGAGCCGAGCCGGCCGGTCAGCCAGTGCCCGGTTTGCCAATTCGCTCCGTCGCTCCACACTTCGAGCGCCGCCGGAAATACCGGATAGGGCCGCGCGTCCCAGGTCCATAAATGAATGCTCGACGGCGCCAACATCCGGGCGCCATAAACACTCGACACCGGGTTCATTTCGATGCCCGCGCCGAACGCCGGATCGAGCGCGCGCAACACCGCCTCCAGCATCCGTCGCTGGATCAGGTCGTCGCGCCGCCCGCTGGAAAAATACGGGTTGAAATTCTCCGACGATTTCGGGTCGGGAAACACGCTCGGCTGGTTGGCGCCCTTGTCGACCGCGGGACAGCCGATCTCGGTGAGCCAGATCGGCTTGCCCTGCGGCAGCCATGCGGTCGCCGTGCCAAGCTCGGCGCCGCCGACGCGTTCGTAATGCGGCTCGCTCCACCAGCTCCAGATATCCTTGGCGCGAAACAGCCACGGCTTGCCGAGCCCATCGGTAATCTCCGTGCGGGCTTGCGCCTCGCGATCGCCGCCGCTGGCGTAGTACCAATCGTAGTCCTCGCCGCGGCGCAGGTTGCCCGCCAGATAATCCTTGTCGTAGATCGTGTCGGTGAGCGCGCGGTCGAGATGATCGGCGCCGTCGCGCCAATCGGCCAGCGGCGCATAATAATCGATGCCGACCGCGTCGATATCCGGCGAGGCCCATAGTGGATCGAGCGGGAAGCGCACTTCGTCGGCAGCCGCATCGACGACATGCGCGCCGTATTCGGTCCAGTCGGCGCCGTAGGTGACCACGGTGCCAGCGCCGAGCGCCGCTTTCACCTCGGCCGCCAGCGACACCAGCGCGTTGACCGCCGGATAGACGCCGGACGCCGATCGCAGGCGCGTCAGGCCGGGCAATTCCGAGCCGATCAGGAAGGCATCGACGCCGCCGGCCGCTGTCGCGATGCCGGCATAGTGCAGCACCATGCGGCGATAATTCCAGTCGCCGCCGGTGAAGAAGGCATTGACCTGCGTTGCCGCCGCCGATGTCCCATCGACCGTGCCGGCGGCGCTTGGCGCCGGATCGCAGGTGATGCGGCCGCGCCACGGATAAGGCGGCTGCGGCGCCGCGCCGGTATGCGGATCGGGCAGCGTATTGCCGGCCGGAATATCCATCATCACGAAAGGATAGAGCGTCACTTTCAGCCCGCGCGCCTTGAGTTCGGCGATCAGGTCGATCACGCTTTGATCCGACGGCGTGCCGCCATAGGCCGGACGGCCGGCAAAGCGCGTCACCTCCCGGGCACCGGCGCGCTCCAGTCCGTCGACCGACCAGGTCGCGCCGCTGGTATCTTTGCCGAGGTCGTCGACCGCCGGATAAATCTCACAGGAGCCAGCGCGCAGGTCGTCGCCGAACCACGCCACCACCAGCGCGACCCGTTCGAGGCTCGGGCAGATCGCCTGCAATTCATCGAGCGAGGCTTCGATGTCGGATACCGCATGGGCGACGTGGCGGTTCTCCGGCGCATATTGGCCGGGGCCGAGCACTTGCGTCACCGCTGCATGTTCGTAACCGAATTCAGTCGAGCCCGGGATCAGCGTCACCGCCCGCGTCATCTTTTCCAGTTCGCCGATCGGCCGCACCAGCTCGAACGACAATTGCGGTATCCGGTTGCCGAAATTGGCGAGCGGCAGCCGTTCGAACACGACATAAGCGGTGCCGCGATAGGCCGGCGCCGCGGCTTCCTTGGCGGCGATCAGCGGATCGACGCTCTGCCCGTCATTGCCGGGATAAATGCGATACGCCAGGCTTGTGAGGTCAAGCGGCTTGCCGTCGGCCCACACCCGCAGCACCTTGCCG